>NZ_JACJPJ010000045.1:0-283581 GCF_014696015.1 Oculatella sp. FACHB-28
CGCTAAACGTTTCACGGTTGACCCCACACAAGCGCTTAAAGTGGCGCTTCGATAGATGCTCCAACTCGTTATATCGCATATCTGCTTCTGACATTAGCTTCTATTCAGAAGCTATCTTGCTTCGCTGCGATCCTCAACTGTCACACTCACTTTATATTCGTGCAGGAAGTCTAGTACAGCAAGGAAAGGTCTTTGAAGTCAAGGATTACCGGCATGTAGCCAGCACACCTATTCAAGCCATGATGGTTTTGGATGATTTATCTAACTATCTAATGAATTCAGTATCTTCAAAACTCGATCGCGTTCTAGAACGCCAAACTTCAACGACTCAAACCAGTTGGCAGGAAAATGCGATCGCCCAATCCCTTTCTGCCAGCCAACAGAACCGGGTCTTTTCACGACCTATCATCTCTGGAATGGCTTGAATAGTTCTATCGGCACAGAACTGGTGATTGAACAATTGCGGCAATTTCTGCTGTGATTTTTGCACATTGAAGTAGATCGGGTTGCGTTGCGTAAACTATTCCGTTTAGGCATCAAAATACTCCCGCTAGGAGCCAAATCTGCCTTACCCACAGGCAATCTTTGCGGTAAGCTGCACCAAGACCTTTTGTTGAAGGGCGATCGCACCTGCTAGTGAGGGTTCCACCTGTGCTCAGCTAAACAATGCAAATTCCTCTCAAGCAATATACTTCTCTCCTGGCACATTACCTCAAGCCACAGCAGGGTCGCGTGGTTGGATTGGCGATCGCCCTCCTCAGTAGCATTGGCTTCCAAATTCTCAATCCGCAAATTCTGGGCTACTTCATTGATACTGCCGTATCCGGTGGCTCCCAGCAAAAACTTTTGATAGCTGCCTTTCTCTTCATGGGTTTGGCTTTACTGACACAGATTTTAACAGTCACGGCAACCTACTTAGGCGAAATGGTTGCCTGGACTGCTACCAATGCCTTACGGCTCGATTTAGCCAAACATTGTTTAAATCTAGATCTGTCCTTTCATAAATCACACACCCCAGGAGAATTATTAGAACGAGTGGATGGAGATGTGAATCTGTTGTCTCGTTTCTTTTCTCAACTCGTCATTCATGTGTTAGGCAATGGTGTTTTGTTGTTGGGAATTCTGATCATTTTATTTGCTGAGAACCTATTAGCAGGTGTAAGTTTAACTCTATTTTCACTCATTGCGTTGTCACTACTGTTAGGAATACAATCCGTTGCCGTTACTCCCTGGGCAGCCTATCGGCAGATGAGCGCTGATTTTTTTGGCTTCTTAGGTGAACATCTAGTAGGACGGGAAGACATTCGTGCCAATGGAGCCGTTAGCTATGTCATGCGCCGTTTTTATGAACTCTTACAACGATGGTTGCCCATCTATCAAAAAGCTAGATTTGCGAGTACGATTCTTTGGTCTACGAGCGTGGGGTTGTTTACCCTGGGTAATGCGATCGCCCTTGCTGTTTCTGCTTACCTGTGGAACCAAAACGCGATCACGATTGGGACTGCCTATCTCATCTTTCACTACACCAACCTCCTCAACCAACCGATCGAACGCATCCGCGAAGAACTGGAAGAATTGCAGCAAGTTGAAGCCAGTATTCACCGGATTCGAGAGTTGTTGAATGTGCGATCGCAGATACAAGATTTGGGTAATGCTCATTTGCCAGCAGGAGCTTTGTCCGTTTCATTTCAACAGGTTTGGTTTAGTTATGAAAGCATTAAACAGGGGAATCGTGAGCAAAAAATTACTCCTTCACCCTCTATCCATACGCTTCAGAACCTCTCCCTGCATCTACCTGCTGGACAGACCCTCGGATTGCTTGGACGCACTGGAAGCGGCAAAAGCACGATCGCCCGTTTGCTCCTGCGGCTCTACGATGTTCAGACCGGAGAGATCCGCTTAGGAAATATTCCGATCGCCCAAACGCCCCTTTCTGAGCTCAGGCAACGAGTGGGGTTGGTAACCCAAGATGTACAGTTATTTCAAGCTAGTGTTCGAGATAATTTGACTTTTTTTGATGCTCGAATTCGGGATACAGAAATTCTGGAAACGTTGAATAACCTGGAGCTAACCGAATGGCTTCAGTCATTACCCGACGGGTTAGATACTCAACTTGGGGCAGACAGTGCCGGACTTTCAGCAGGGCAAGCGCAGCTATTAGCCTTTGCCCGTGTGTTTCTTAAAAATCCAGGACTGGTGATTCTCGATGAAGCCTCGTCTCGGCTTGATCCAATAACAGAGCAATGCATTGAACGGGCGATCGCCCGACTTCTCCACAATCGCACGGGAATCATCATTGCCCATCGGTTAGCCACTATCCAAAGAGTTGATCAAATTCTGATGTTAGAGCAGGGGAAAGTGGTGGAATATGGCGATCGCTTTACCCTCCAAAATGATCAGCGATCGCGCTTTTCACAATTACTCAAGGTGAACGCTACGACACTAATGGCATAGTTCAGAATGTCATATTCAGACTTTTGCGTTGTAACTCTATTCAATATTCAATCTAATTAAGAATGACCACTCAAAGAATAGCAATCTGGAAACTTCTCTGGCGAATGATTCGCTACGCCTTTGGGCTGTACTTGCTCGATACCATTTTGTGGCTGTTTATTGCAGGACTACCTGTTGTACCCGGTTTAATCATCCGTGAGTTTTTTAATACCCTAACCAGCACAGAGACAAGTGGCAGCGCTCAATTGATCTCTCTGCAATCCCCGATGGTGTGGGTGGCGTTGATCTTTGCAGTGGGTGCTGCTCGCATTGTCGCTATCTTTGCTGGACGCGTTACCAAAACCCAGCACCGCTTTACGATGAGTTCTTTACTGCGACGCAATTTGTTAGACAAGTTGTTGCAGCGTCCAGGTGCAGAATCTCTCACAGTGGGTCGTAAAACAGTTTCACCCGGTGAGGTCATTAGTTTCTTTCGAGATGATGCGGCTCAGGTAGAAGATACTGTGGTGGGCACCAATGAATTTTTTTCAGCCGGGGTGTTCGCAATCGTTGCTCTCATCATTCTTTTCAACGTCAATGCACGGTTAACCTTACTAGTCTTTTTACCCTTGGTGGCGATCGCTCTCACCCTTCAACATGCTGAGGCTCGCATAAAGCGGTATCGCTCTGCGAGCCGTCAGGCAACCCAGCAGGTAACTGGATTAATTGGAGAACTATTCTCCGCTGTGCAAGCCATTCAGGTCGCAGGAGCCGAAACTCCTGTTCTCAATCATCTGCGCTGGCTCGGTGACCAACGCCAACAACGTGTGGTGCAAGATCAGGTTTTTACAGCAATCATCCAGTCTAGTTTAGAAAATTTGGTCAGCCTGGGTACCGGTCTAATCCTATTAGTGGCAGCCCAATCTGGAGTGGGGGGTGGCGATTTGCTTTCAGAGACACTTCGCGAACGCACGCTCAGTGTGGGTGACTTTGCTTTATTTGTGTATTACCTGGCGTTTGTTACAGATTTTTTGTGGTTTTTCGGCGGCTTCTTAGCTCTAACAAAGCAAACAGAGGTGTCATTAGAGCGGATGGGAACGTTGATTAGCAGTGTGGAAGAGCAGGAGAGTAACAGAGTGGAAGGGCTGGTTGAACCTGCACCGCTGTATTTGCCCGATCTCAAAGGGCGAATGACTGAATTGCCTGCGATCGCCCAACCCAAAAGAGATACTGCGCTTGAAGAGTTAAGAGTAGAAAATCTGACCTACCGATATCCAAGCAGCGATACTGCTTCGCAATGCTGGTCTGGTCGTGGCATTACCAATATCAGCATGACGTTGAAACGAGGGAGCCTGACCGTTATCACAGGTCGAGTCGGATCAGGGAAAACGACGTTGCTGCGAGTCTTACTGGGTCTACTCCCCAGACAATCTGGGGAAATTTACTGGAACGGATTGCGCATCGAACAGCCTGATCAGTTTTTTGTGCCGCCACGCAGTGCTTATACACCACAGGTACCCCAGTTGTTCAGCAATACGCTGCAAGAGAATTTGTTGATGGGATTTCAGACTGATGAGGCGGAATTGAGGAAAGCGATCGCCATTGCTGCGCTGGATCAGGATCTCGCTGCAATGCCAGAAGAACTCAATACCCTGATCGGCTCCAAAGGAATGCGTCTTTCGGGTGGGCAACAGCAACGCGCTGCCGCTGCCCGAATGTTACTTCGGCGACCCGAGCTACTCGTCTTTGATGACCTCTCCAGTGCCCTTGACCTTGAAACCGAACAAACTCTTTGGTCACACCTCCTTGCCGTTACACCTCGCTCCCCTATTTCTTACAACCCTACCTACCTCGTCGTTTCTCATCGTCCCTTTGTTCTACGTCAAGCCGATTACATCATTGTTCTTAAGAATGGTGTGGTTGACGCAGAAGGGAAACCAGAGGATCTCAATATTGTGATGTAAAGCGAAAGATAAATTAACCGAATTTGGTGTAATACCATTTCTACATGAAACTGCATATTTTAAAACGTGCTACACGGTCAAATCTTGAGGTTATTTGTTAGGGTTAGAGAGAGTTCGAGGTCAGGCTATGCAACCTATCATTCGTAATACTTTCATTCGTCTCATCGCCTTTGTTGAGCGAGTCTTGCGCGGACTAATTACAGCATTGCAGAAAACGTTCGTTTTCTTTAGTAGGCTCTTTGGTTTGAGCACACCCAGCTATTACTTTGAGGACAAAGCTCAAGAGGATAAGCCTGCTGAGTCTGCCACAACCTCAGTTGCTAGCAATGCAGTTAATCTTCGTCCAAATCGTCGCCGCTCTGAAAGCGAGATGGACTACTTCCGTAATATGGCTCGACAGATCGATAAACCTAATTAACATCAAATCCTCCCAAATAACCGCAGTTCCCGTAGGGATAGGTTTTGCCATTCAGCCTCGGCTCCATCTGAGTTTTGGCTGCTAAACCTACCCGTACAATGTTGCAGTTGTTTAAGAAGATTTGACCTGAGTAATGTTTGTCAAGTTATACAGTTTCTCGATATCCGCCGAATACCACAAAGCTAAAGTTTTTGTACCAGCAGTCTACATCTTGAAACCCTGCGGCTTCTAGCCAGCTCAATTGAAGATCAAGAGGGGCAAGGCGATCGAACTCCATTCGCTTTCGGGCAGCGGCAAGTTCATCCGCCGAAGCGCCGATTTGCACTGAGTTGAGCCAGTTTTGCCGATAGAGCTTGTCCAAACAAGCCGTTTTGCCCTGTACCTGATCGGCGTTGATAAATATTCCGCCTGGTTTGAGTGCCTGATAGATGCGACGGTAGAGCATTGCTTTGTTTGCATCAGACAAGTGGTGAATGGATAGCGCAGAAATGATCAGGTCGTAGGAGTTGCCAAAGTCCGTTTCTGCATAGTCTCCAATCAAAACTTGGGGAGATTTGCCTAGTCCTGCAAACCGAGCCTGGGCTTTTTCTAACATCTCTAGCGCAAAATCCATTAGGGTGAATTCTGCGTTGGGAAATAGCGCCTGCACCATGCCGGAATACAGTCCAGTTCCTGCTCCCAAGTCCAGAGCTTTGAGGGGTTTGGTACGTTCAAATGGAATCACCTGAACGGCTGTGCCATAAAAGTCATCAAAACAGGGAATCAGAATGCGCCGCAGCCCATCATACTCGGCAGCAGCCCGATTAAACGCAGTTTGGATATTCATGGATTCTCAAGTTCTCTAAAAGTTGGGAATTTCGGCGAACATACTCACTCTCTGATGCGGTTCTGCGGAAGGTTGCTTTTGCCAATAGCTATAGAGCCGATTCAGGGCATTCACATAGGCGTAGGCAGAAGCCACGACGATATCCGTGTCGGATGCCTGCCCGACAAACAATCGCTCCTGATAGCGCAGATGGATTGTGACGCGTCCCAGTGCGTCAATGCCTTCGGTAACAGATTGGACAGAGAACTCAATCAATTCGTTGGGCACCTGAACTAGCCGATTCACGGCTTTGTAAACGGCATCAACCGGACCAGTTCCCACAGCCGCGTCGGTTAGAATTCTGCCATCGGGCATGAGAACCGTCACTGTGGCAGTCGGGCTGGAGCAATCGCCACAGGACACCTGCACCTGCTCAAGCTGAAAGGCGTGTTCGACCTGAGCCTGTAGCTCGTCACGGGCGATCGCCTCCAGATCCCGGTCAGAGACCTCTTTCTTCTTATCCGCTACTTCTTTGAAGCGATGAAACGCCCGGTTCAAATCTTCCTCGTTCAGCTCAAAGCCCAACTCTTGCAAACGAGTCCTAAAGGCATTGCGGCCGGAATGCTTGCCCAGCACAATCTGATTAGCAGTCAAGCCAACTGAGGCAGCATCCATAATTTCGTAGGTTTCCCGGTGCTTGAGAATGCCGTCCTGGTGAATTCCAGACTCATGGGCAAAGGCATTCGCACCCACGATCGCCTTGTTGGGCTGCACTGACATTCCGGTTGCGGTAGAAACCAATCGGGAGGCTTTGTAGATTTCTTGAGTATTGATCCGGGTTAGCGGCGCTTCCGAATTTGATGGACGACCTAGAAACACATTGAAGTGTGACTTGCGGACTTGCAGCGCCATCACCACTTCTTCTAATGCAGCGTTACCTGCCCGTTCGCCAATGCCGTTAATTGTGCATTCCACCTGACGCACGCCCTGCTCGATTGCCGTCAGCGCGTTTGCTGTTGCCAAACCCAAATCATTTTGCGTATGAACCGAGAGAATGACCTGATCGATTCCAAGCACATTTTCTCGAATGCCGCGAATCAGTGCTTCCATATCCTTGGGAGTGCAGTAGCCGACGGTGTCGGGAATGTTGAGCGTAGTCGCTCCAGCGGCAATCGCCCGTTCCAACACCTGATACAAAAACTCCGGGTCAGAACGGCTAGCATCCATCGGCGAAAATTCTACATCGGTCACAAAGCTTTTGGCGTAGGCAACCATTTCTTCGGCGATCGCCAACACTTCCTGGCGCGACTTCTTCAACTGATATTTCAAGTGAATATCAGAGGTTGAAATAAACGTATGAATCCGAGGATGCGCCGCAGGCTGTAAGGCTTCTGCCGCCGTCTGAATATCTTGCCGAACCGCTCTAGCCAAACTGCAAATAATTGGCCCACCTTCAACACCGACAATCTTTGCAATGTTATTCACTGCCTCAAAATCACCGGGACTGGAAACCGCAAACCCAGCCTCAATCACATCCACACCCAGCCGCGCCAGTTGTTGAGCAATCACCAGCTTCTCTTCCGGGTTTAGCGTTGCACCGGGAGACTGTTCGCCATCTCGTAGGGTCGTATCAAAGATAATGACTCGGTCTGGTTGGGGTTGAATGCTCATGGTTGGCTCCTGATCGAGGGGGTTAGGGATGAGGGACGAGGATGAATACAGTATTCATCCTCGTCCCTCATCCTTTACAATGAATATTGTATACAAAAAATCGTATACAAAAATAAAATATCCGTGATCATTTTATGGAATCAGTAGATTTAGGTGACCTAGCAGCGGGTGTGTTGCGCCATCAGCGGAGTACGCCTGACCTGATTGCCGATGCGCTGCGAGAGGCGATCGTGCAGGGCGTATTCCAGGAAGGACAGTCATTGCGGCAAGATGAAATTGCGGCTCAGTTTGGCGTGAGCCGCATCCCGCTGCGGGAGGCGTTGCGACAGCTTGAGGCAGAGGGACTGGTACTGCTTTCTCCTAATCGTGGGGCAACGGTGGCGATCATGTCTCCGGCAGAGGCGCAGGAAATCTGTGAGATTCGTGTAGCGCTAGAGAGTTTGGCGCTTCAGCTTGCGATTCCAAAGCTGACAGAAGCAGATTTGCAGAAAGCGGCTGACATTCTAGAGAAAACCGATCGCGAAACCGATGTGGGGCGCTGGGCAAAGCTGAACTGGGAATTTCACGCGGTGCTTTACGGGGCTGGCGATCGCCCTCGCCTACTATCCCTAATTAAAACGCTGCATGTGAATATCGATCGCTACATTCGGCTGCAAATGGTGAAGATGAACTATTTGGATAAGTCGCAGCAGGAGCATCAGCAAATCCTGGATGCTTGCCGCCAGGGAGATTCAAAAACAGCAGTGAGGCTGCTCAAGCGTCACATTGAAACCGCAGGAGAGCAACTGGTTACATATTTACGGAATGGACGGTAAGCGGCTAGTAGCAGGGCGTTGCTGAATGCGGGTATGATTCACGGATTTCAATCCCCTCTGTAGGGGCATGGCAATGCCATGCCCCTACGGAATTCATACATCAAATCAGCAACGCCAGTAACAGTGCGATCGCCTAGTGGAATTCAATATCACGAAGCAATCAATGCATTTTTGCGGCTGCGAGTGATTTAGGCGACTTGACAAATCAATTTTATTTGAAATGATTAACATAGTCTGTTAGTTTAATACAAAACGATTTAGCCAAATTGAATTCAATCATGAAAGGGATATCAATGAGTGCCACCCTGTTAGGACATAACAGTCCGAATTGATATGAGCCTCTTTGAGACGGGGGTGACTGTGGAATTTTGTGCAGACGAAACGGGTATCAACCACGTCTCCTGCTCCATTACGACTGGACCAGATCAAGTTTGGCAGGGAGAGAACTGTGTTTGAGGGGCGATCGCCGCAAGATCTCACCCTAGAACCATTGTTGGATAGAGAGGACAGCATTTTAATGAGTGTGAAAGTTGGCATTAACGGATTTGGCAGAATCGGGCGACTTGCATTGCGGGCTGCATGGGATTGTCCAGAACTAAAATTTACTCACATTAATGAAGTAAAGGGCGGACCAGAAACCGCAGCACACCTACTCAAATTTGACTCCGTTCATGGACGCTGGGCACCCGAAGTTGCCGCAAAAGACGAGCGAGTTTGGATTGCAGACCAATTCCTCAGCTTCAGTGAACACAGCACTCCTGATGAAGTGCCCTGGGAAGATCTGGGTGTTGACCTGGTGTTAGAATGCTCCGGCAAATTCAGAACTGTGCAATCCCTTGATCCCTACTTCAAGCGAGGAGTGCGAAAAGTGATCGTGGCGGCACCCGTGAAAGAAGGGGCGCTAAACGTCGTCATGGGGGTGAACGATCATCTGTATAAACCTGACAAACACGATCTGCTCACAGCAGCCTCCTGCACTACAAACTGTCTGGCTCCGGTCGTAAAAGTGATTCACGAAGGGTTGGGCATTCGTCACGGTGTCATCACCACAATTCATGACAATACTAATACTCAAACCATTGTGGATGCACCTCACAAAGACCTACGACGGGCGAGAGCAACCAGTTTATCTCTGATTCCTACGACTACCGGGTCGGCAACGGCGATCGGGCTAATTTATCCAGAGTTGAACGGCAAGCTCAACGGTTTAGCCGTGCGAGTTCCTTTGCTCAACGCATCCCTGACAGATTGCGTCTTTGAAGTGAGTCGTCCAACGACTGTTGCAGAAGTCAACCATTTACTCAAAACTGCCGCCGAGGGACCGCTTCAGGGCATCTTGGGTTACGAAGAGCGTCCCCTCGTTTCGATTGACTACAAAGATGATCCCCGATCTTCGATCATTGATGCCCTCTCGACAATGGTTGTGGATGACACTCAGGTGAAGATTCTTGCTTGGTATGACAACGAATGGGGTTACGCCAACCGCATGGTAGAACTGGCACGAAAAGTTGCACTCAGTCTTTCTTGAATTACCCTTATCACTTTCACTCAGATGACTGCATCCACTGCTGACCGAGCCAATTTGCGAAATTACATCCTGGTGACGATCGCCTACTGGGGGTTCACCATCACCGATGGTGCCCTGCGAATGCTGGTGTTGCTTTATTTCAACCGGATTGGTTACAGTCCATTAGAAATTGCGATGCTGTTTTTGTTCTACGAAATTTTTGGCGTTGTCACCAACTTTTTAGGTGGATGGATTGGTTCCCAGATGGGGCTAAAGGTGACGCTCTACACAGGCATCGGGCTACAGGTCTTCTCACTGGTGTTGCTGGCGTTTCTCAATCCAGAGTGGACGCAGTGGGTTGCGGTTGTTTTTGTCATGGTTGCTCAGGCATTCTCTGGCATTGCCAAGGACCTGACCAAAATGAGTTCTAAAAGCGCCATTCGACTGGTGGTGCCTCAGGAAGCGCAGTCCTCATTGTTTAAGTGGGTAGCAGTCCTGACTGGCTCCAAGAATGCGCTCAAAGGAGTAGGTTTCTT
This sequence comes from Oculatella sp. FACHB-28, assembly GCF_014696015.1. Classification (NCBI taxonomy): domain Bacteria; kingdom Bacillati; phylum Cyanobacteriota; class Cyanophyceae; order Oculatellales; family Oculatellaceae; genus Oculatella; species Oculatella sp. FACHB-28. The sequence goes on from NZ_JACJPJ010000045.1 coordinate 10,150, forward strand.
TGCGGGTAGCGCTCTGCTTGCTGCATTTGGCTTTAAAGACTCACTATTGATCATGGCGGCAGGGCTGTTTGCTATCATACTGACGGGTTTCTTCCTACCCAAAGGGATGGGGAGAATCAAGACAAAAGTAGGATTCAAACAACTCTTTTCTAAGAGCCGTGAAATTAATATCCTGTCTGCTGCCCGGTTTTTCCTGTTTGGCTCTAGAGATGTCTGGTTTGTCGTCGGTCTGCCCGTCTTTTTGTATGACGTGTTGGGCTGGACATTCACGCGGGTCGGAGGGTTCCTAGCCTGCTGGGTAATCGGCTATGGCACCATTCAGTTTCTTGCGCCAACGTTATTAAACCGCTTTGGCTCCGGTCAACCGCCCAGAGCAGCAACGATTCAGTTCTGGACGTTTACCCTAACCGCGGTGCCAGCGGCGATCGCCCTCGCACTCCTCCTCAATGTTCCCCCTAACATCGCAATCATTGCCGGACTCACCATTTTTGGTGTTGTTTTTGCCTTTAATTCAGCCGTTCATTCCTATCTGGTGCTGGCATTCACGGACGATGACAAAGTAGCGCTCAACGTTGGGTTTTACTATATGGCAAATTCTGGTGGACGACTTGCAGGCACAGTTTTATCGGGACTCATCTTTCAGTTTTTTGGGCTAGTTGGTTGCCTCTGGACATCCACGATTTTGGTGTTAGCAGCAGGGATTATTTCTTTGAAATTGCCTGACCCACAACCCCAGAAGGCGATCGCCTGGAAAGCTGGTAGCAGAGACTAAGATTACCAATGACCAATAACTAGTAACTAATGCGGGTAAGTTAATCCAGAATCAACAGTGGGTAATACTTCTCTAAAAGAGGGCTACAGATAGAGGGGTATCCCATCTGTAGCCCTAATTCTTGGAATTAGTGTAACAACCTAAAACACGAAATTACTCGCTACATTTAGGCTCTCTAGTGAGAGACTGTTTCCTTGAACATTTATAAATGGGACGGATGGACGATTTCCGGTTGAACCGTCTTCATCGATCTGGATGGAGAATCTGCCAGAGTTACCCTGCTGAAGGACTTCAACATAGCCATCGGCGATCGCATCCTCACCGTTATATCCACCCGAAATCAGGCTATCTAACAGTTCCGTCAACACCAGTTTGTCTTGATCTACTTCAAAGTCGGTGATGGTGTCACCGCGATCGCCAATGTTGGTGTAAACGATGCGATCGCGTCCACCGCCTGTTGTGATCACGTCATTTCCATCAAAACCAGTAATTCGGTCATTGCGATCGGTTCCAGTCAGATCATCACGTTGGGAAGTGCCGTTAATCACATTAAACTCTGGCGCGAGATCGAGTCCAATAATGACCGGATCGTGGTCAGAGGTGCGGAAAGCATTGGGTTCGTACAGATCATTGCCAGAGGGTTCCGCCTCAAAGCTGGCTTCTCCTGCGCCGTCATCAATAGTATCGTTGTAGTCAAATACAGGAATTTCATCCGCGTTAATGTGCCATTCTGCTGTACCAGTAACCTGTAACTCCATTGACTCACTGGCCAGGGCATGATCGAGGTAGCCAAGCTGCCCGTCAAAAACATAGCTGTAGGCATCATCACCGCCAAATTTTTCTACCAGATCGGTGTAGCCTGCATTCTTGATCGTTGTGATTGGCGTTTCCCCTTTGTAGGCATTTAAGTCACCAATAATCAGATAGTCCGTATCACCCTGTCCGGTTGGGTCAGTGGGAAGCCAGGTATTCACCAAATAGTCGGCAGCTTTGGTGCGCGTGTCGTTAAACTGTCCTTGACCATCATTCTGGTCAACATCTGCTCCTGTGGCATCACCTCCACCCTTGGACTTGAGATGATTCACGACCACATTAAACACAGAGCCAAAGTCTGCATTATTAGAGTCAATTACCTCAAATGCTTGAGCAATCGCCGGACGATTGCGCTGAATGCCAGCGTTGTTGGGATCGGTGAATTCGGAGTCAAGCAAAATTGCTTCTTCTCCTCTAGGCTGCAACACAGCAGGCTTATAAATGACAGCAACCGTGATTTGATCTGTGCCTACTACACCCGTGTCGATGTAGTCGTAGGTTCCTTCACCCACAACGGCATTCAGGCGATTCACCAGTTCTTGGACAGCAGTACCATTGTTTTCAATTTCAACCAAACCAAATACGTCTGCGTCAATTTCCGCTAGAGCAGCCGTGAGTTTTGCGTTTTGACGCCCAAACTCAGCTGCACTATCGGCTCCACGAGGGGAACCATTGCCGCCCGTAGTGTCGATGCTGGTGAAATAGTTTAACACGTTGAAGTTAGCGACTTTAATATTACCGCCAACGTCGGGTGATGTTTCAGGACGAGGATTATTCACAGTGAACTCAACCGGATCAGCCTCGGTAGGACGAATTCTCCAGGCATCCGTACCAGCCTGCCCAGCAAATGACCAGTGCAATACTCCAGTCAAGTTGTTGATCGTATCTCCACCCCGGAAGAAGTCAGTGCCTTGAGTCCCGGTACTTAATCCATCGGGCTGCGGGTAGTAGATTACACCGTTTGGCAACGGTGAGTTTTGAATGCTATCATCGTCATCCAAAATAATCCGGCTGCGCTCTAAGTTATCCAAAAACTCAGTGTATTCTGCTGCGGTTGGGGTGTCATCAATATGACTGTATTGGAAGGGGCGATCGCCTTCGGTCAAAACGATCTGACCATAGCGGGCTAGCTCAAAGTACTCGGAGACATACAGCGTGTCTGCAAACTCGACGCGCATTCCTTCAGACAGTTCGTAGTAGTCATCAATGTTACCCGTCGCAGGCAAATCAAGGGTCGTCGTCGTGACTTGTCCGATATTGTTATCGCCATCGACCAGTTTGATGCTGTCAGCCGTAGTAGCACTGACCTGAGTCATACCAAAAAACTCACTGACATTGCCTGTCACCCGAACAACTTGCCCCTCCTGCACGTCTAAAGGCGCATTGTTGCCCGTAAAAACAAAGATGCCTTCAGAGGTGGTTGCATCTCCATCCTGATCAGCCGTTTCCTCTTGAATGAAGAAGCCTCGAAGCTGGTTGGTCAACTGAAAGTCAGCAACAACCACTCCCTCAAGGGTGACGTTTTGCCCCGTAAGCGGGCTGACATCGTTGTGGGCACCACCTGCCTGCTGAGTAGATGCGTTGCCCTGAATCTGATGGATTTTGGTGACTGCGATATCATTATCTGTGATATTGACTGTCAAGTTTGGTATGGCAAGCCCGTTATAGTTTGCGTCTGCACTTGCAGTTATGTGAGAGATGGTACCCGTATGGGGAGAAGTCTCAGCGTCGTTATCATCAATTGCCCTGACCGTAACTGTCTGGGGTGTGGTGTTACCCAGCCTCACCTCTAACGATCGCGTGAAAGTTGTGCCATCCACACTGATCTCAGTTTGAGTATCTGCATTGATTGTGATGATGACTGGGTTGCTGGGCGTAGTTTTAAGAGCGATCGCATAGGTATCAGTCTGACCCGCCTCACTCACGGCAGTGCTGCTATCCGTTTGGGTAATGGTGATTCCTGTATCATCATTGCCCTGAAAGATTTGACCTACATTCACCTCACCAAAGCTGTCATCAGCCGCAGGTGCCCAGGTAAAATCTGTACTGGTGCGACCTGTTCCCTGAAGCTGGAGGGAAGAGCCAACCGGAGTCGAATCTAGTTCCCGTACGCCAATATCGACGCTCTCTAGTCCGACAGCGGGGCCATCAAGGGCTGTAAAAACGCCTTCGTAGCTGAGAAATTGTACGACAGCACCCGTGTCATCGACTAAGGCGATACCATCCGGAGCACCGTTCTGGATACCGTTAGAAGGATAAGTAACGGTGATAGTGCCAAACCCATTTTCCTGATCGGAGATAGTGAGTCCGGCGAGCGATCGCCTACTATACTCTAAGCCATTCGCTCCGTTATAAAGAACAATCTGCCATCCGGTCAAATCAATTCCGGCTAACCCCGCCAGTTCAATCGCTTCGCCAGTATCAGTTCCAGCGTTGTCGTAGTGAAATTCGTTGATAAATACGTTCGCCATGAGCCGCCTTTGTGAATGTGAAGAATAAGTGTGAAGAACAACCGTGAACCGTCTAGCGTTTTGGCACGCAGCAAAACTTGTAGCCCCTTCTTTAATCAGCAGGGACAATTCACTCAGGGCACCGATGATGACATGAAGGCTAAACTGTGTTCAAATTTACCAACTTAACAATTCTCACAGTCACTTTAAGGCGGGTTTAACCCTGACTTAAGCCTCAATGCGTCTACGGAAACTTCACAATCGCTTCACACTTGTAAAGGGATTTTCAGGGACATCAGCTAAATGCTTAGGCTCGTTGAGCCATGGCATCAATACCAATTTCAACCATTCCTATTCCAACCATTGGTGTTTCCAAAACTCTAATGTTCTCAAAACTCATATCCTTTTTATTGAAAGCTGAGCATTTTGGAGCATACGCGAGGCACGCTCCAAGATGCTCAGCCTTAGGAAAAGTTGGTATCGGTTAAACTTAAAGCATTTCGATAGGCATCCAATACCGTTGAATGACTTGGAGGAGAGACAGGTGAATTCTAAAAATACTGAGCCACACCCCCGTACTCTGAAACAGATGACCCTGTTATTCTTAGGCGGCTCGGGTGCGGGTCTTATTCTCTTTGCTCTGTTTGGTGGAGTATGGCACGTCTCCCATTTTGGCTGGGTGATGGGAACCACAACGGTGTCGTGTGGACTGTTGGCCGTGCTATTCCGCCAAAACTTTGAAAAGATGTTAACTGCGTTAATGGATAATGCCCCTTGGCTTTAGCACTCGCTGAGAATTGAATCTTTAAGTGCAGAGTGCTACAGCATCATTACAATAAAAGGTGGCTAAATGGGATCACTGCTGGGGCACGGCTCATGATTGATCTGAAGATGCTGCGTCGGATACCGCTGTTTGCTGACCTGAGCGACGAGCAGCTTGACTTTGCCAAACTGGGATGCGAGCGATCGCTTGAACCGGGAGAAATTTTGGCAGTCGAAGGCGAACCGTCAGGCTCTTTTTGGGTGCTGCTGGATGGCGAAATTCAGTGCACCAAGCAGATGGGCGATCGCCAAATTCCTTGGACTAATTTTGAGCCTTACTCCTACTTTGGTCACGAACTCATCCTGTTAGAACAGCCCTATCTAGCTACAGCACGCGCCTTACCTAAAAGCAATCTGCTGGAGTTTGACACGGCCGCATTCTGGAAAATGATGGAGTTGTGTCCCCTGATCAACCGTGAGTTACTGATTTCAACCGCTCAGCGAACACAGGATCTAGGAACCGTCTCCTTACAGGCGGAAAAGCTGGTATCCCTTGGCACACTCACCTCAGGACTGGCTCAGGAGCTACGGCAGGTGTCCGCTACAGGGCGAGAAGCGGTCGAGCGTTTGCAGGAGTTATTTCAATGGCTCCAACCGCTGACCGTCAAGCTCAACGCCCATCAGATGACCTCTGATCAGCAAGAGTTTTTGATTACGCTTCAGCAAACCCTCCTGCAACGGATGACGATCTTTCCGGCAGAGATTAATCCGCAGGGATGGCAAGTGCAGGAGGAAGACATTGTTCAATGGCTGATCAAACGCAGCATTCCACACCCGCAACACTTTGCTAAAGTTTTGACTCGTGCGGGTTTGGATGTTACTGTCCTCAACGATATCGAGAGTGTTGTTCCCAATGGAGCCGTGTGTGCGGTTTTAGCCTGGTTAAAAGGCACGCTTAAGAGCTTAGCCTTAACGAATGATGTCGAGTTTAGTACTCAGCACATCGCCGAACTTGTCCAGGCTGCAAAAGATTACACCTATCTCGACCAGGCTCCTTTGCAGGAAATGGATATCCATGAAGGGTTAGAGAGAACTTTAGCAGTTTTGAATCATCGGCTAGTCACTGGGATTGAAGTGATTCGCGACTTTGATCGCACCTTACCTCCTATCTGTGTGTATGGGGGGGATTTGAACCAGGTCTGGACACATCTGATCGACAATGCGATCGACGCAATGGCAGGACAGGGAAAACTCACTCTGCGAACGTCTCAAGTTGGCGAAAGCGTGTTAGTAGAAATTGTGGATACTGGCCCTGGCATTCCGGATGAAATTCAGCCTTACGTTTTTGACCAGTTTTTTACAACAAAAGCAACAGATAATGGAACGGGTCTAGGACTTCCGATCGCCCACCGAGTGATTGTAAGTCAGCATCAAGGTCAGATTCAGGTTACTTCAAAACCTGGCTGTACCTGCTTCCAAATATACCTACCCATGGATTTAAAGGAATCTGACAGTTCCGCTGCCCCCTCTCAAGTTGCATAAGTTGCAATCAATCGGTAACTACCTATGCTGAGCCTCAAACCTGCTCCTGTCACCACTGATCTACTTCGCCGAATTCCCGTTTTTGCCCAAATACCGGAGGCAAAGCTGGAATGGATGGTTGCCCAAGGAAAAGCGGTTAGAGTTCCACCGGGCGGGCTGTTGCGGGCTGAGGGAGACCCGGCAAACTGTGTGTTTGTGCTGCTGGAAGGGATTTGCCGCATGACTCAGCGCTCTGGCAATCAGGATATTTTGCTGGTGCAGCACGATCGCCCCACGCTGATTGGTGAAGTGCCACTGCTAATGGGCGTACCCTACTTTTGGGCTAGCGGTAGAGCCGTTACAACCTGTCACATCCTGGAACTGGATGCAGATACTTTCTGGCAGTTTATGGGGCTGTGCCCGACCGTTGCAAAAAGCGTTTTGCAAACCATGATTGTGCGGATGCAGGAGATTCAAGTCCTGGCGCAGCATCGAGAGCGCCTAATTTCACTGGGTACGCTTGCTGCGGGGTTGGCGCATGAGCTAAATAATCCTGCTTCAGCCGCGCAGCGGGCAGCACGGGAGTTGCGACGGGTGTTTCCGCTGATGCAAACCCAGACACTCAAGCTCACTCATAAGTGTTTGACGGACGAACAACGTGAGTTTTTGATCCGTTTGCAGCAGGACGCGATCGTCCAGGCTCAAAACCCACCCACGCTCGACTCAATGACCCAGAGTGATTGCGAAGACCAGCTTACCGATTGGATGGATGACCACAACATACAAAACAGTTGGCAGTTTGCTTCCACGTTTGTCAATGCTGGACTGGATAGTGACTGGCTTGACCAAATTCTCACTTGCTTAAACAACATTTGTCTTCAAGACGTTTTCACCTGGCTGGAAGCTACCCTGACCGTGGTGGGATTACTGAATACTTTAGGACACAGCACTGAACGAATTCATCAACTCGTGGGAGCCGTTCAGGATTACTCTACGCTCGATCCAGACGACCTTCAGCCTGTTGACATTCATAAGGGCTTAGAAAGCACACTCACAATTTTGGGACACAAGCTGAAGCGAGGTGTGGCAATAGTTCGAGACTACGCCGAAGATTTGCCCAAGGTGATGTCACACGGGTCAGAGCTAGAGCAGGTGTGGATGAATGTGATTGATAATGCGATCGCCGCCACACTAGAACGGTTTAACCTCAATACAAGCAGCACTCCAATGTCGGTCACGCCAGCACTCCATACCAATCCTGTGATGATTCCAACGGGCTGGCAAAACAGAGCAAGGCACTTCTCAATCACAAGCCAGCCAACGATCTGGATACGCACTCGTTGTGAGGCAGACTGGGTGCTGATTGAGATTGCAGACAATGGCATTGGCATTCCGCCCGAAGTGCAGCCTCACATCTATGAGCCCTTCTTTACTACAAAAGGCGTTGGTAAAGGCACCGGATTAGGATTAAACACGAGCTACAAAATCGTTAAACGTCATGAGGGGGATATTCGCGTTACCTCTCAACCCGGCGATACCTGTTTTCAGATTCGCTTTCCCAGTCAATGTTGAGTAAGTCTACAAACACTACCCGCCGCTACGACTTCGATTGGCTACGAGTGCTAGCGGTGCTTTTGCTGATCTACTTTCACGCGGCTGCAGTCTTCTACAAAGGTGAACTGGGCGAATTTTACATTCAAAACGATGTTTTGAGTCCGGGAATGAATGCTTTCGTCTTGTTTGTTCATCAGTGGCATATGCCGCTGTTTTTCTTGCTTTCGGGCGCTGCTTCCTGGTTTATTCTGCAAACTCAAATGGCAGTTCAGTACGTTTTAGAACGGTTTAAGCGGCTATTCATTCCTTTTCTATTTGGCACCCTAATCCTAATTCCGCCTCAAGTTTACTATCATCTTCTAAGCACTTCGAGCGATCGCCCTTCATACCTTCAGTTTTATCCCCGGTTCTTTAATGGCGTTCGTCCTGAAGGAAATTTTGAGTGGGGACATCTCTGGTTTTTGATCTATTTGTTTACCTTTTCCTTGCTGGCTTTGCCGCTATTTCTATATTTCAAAAAGGCCGGTCAATCCTGGATTTCAAAGCTGGCAACACTAGTCGAAAAACCCGGAGCAATCTTCCTGTTAGCCTTACCCCTAGTACTCATTGAAGCAGCTTTGCGCCCTCACTGGATTGGATTTCAGAACCTTTACAACGACTGGGCAAATTTCTGTTTATATCTTGCTTACTTTATTTATGGCTACTTAATTTGTGCAGATCCAAGATTTGAACTGGCAATAGAGCGAAATTGGAAGGCGATCGCACTATTGGCGATCGCCTCTATGTCAGTGCTATCTGGGCTCTGGCAAACCAATGTTTTACCAGAGCGAAGCTATTCGTTGGGGTATGTGCTGTACCAGATGTTGCGCGGCTTAAACTCCTGGCTTTGGGTAATGGCACTTTTGGGGTTGGGTCGCAAATACTTAAACTTTAACAATCGAGTATTGCGGTATCTTAGTCCTGCGTCTTATCCCATTTATGTACTGCATCAAACTGTTTTGGTGGCGATCGCCTTCTATGTCGTGCAGTGGCAAACAGGTGTGTTCGCAAAATTCTTTTTGATTAGCACTGCTTCACTCTTTATAACCATCCTGCTCTACGATTTGTTCGTAAAACGCTATAACATTCTGCGATTTCTCTTTGGGCTAAAGCCAATTCATAGATCTTCCGTTTGAATGCAATCAAGTGCGTTCAATCCTGCAAAAAATTCAGAATTGCAGCGTTGAACTCTTGCGATCGCTCAACCTGGGACCAATGTCCACACTCATCAAAAATCTGTAGATCAGCGTTGGGTAACTGTTCTGCTGCAAACTGAGCATGAGCAACCGGCAATATCGGATCTTGTTGTCCCCAAATAATGAGGGTCGGTGTATGAATCGTGGCAAGTTGATCAACAATGGGGCGATAAACCTCCGGGCGAACTCCCCAAAAATCAATATTGGCTCTGAGTTGCCTCTGTAATGCCTCTGGCGTGCCGGGAAGATTGCCAATCTGATATAGCACTTCAACCCAATCGTCTGTAATCACCGCTGAGTCATACACAATTTGCTTTAATACAGAAGCGGTACTAATCCGACTGGGACGGAACAACTGGCTAGGCCAGGGCAATGAAGCTAACCGGAGGAAAAACGTAATCTCCTTGCCCAACCCTAAACTGTTTGCCAGGACTAATTTTTCTATTTGCTCAGGAAAAAGCAGGGCAAACTGTAGGGCAATTCCGCCTCCTAACGAGTTTCCCACCAGGCTAGCTCGTTCCAAGTTAAGAACATCCATGAAAGCCTGAACAAACTTCGCCAGGTCAACTAAAGAGTAAGAAGTTGGCGGCTTATCGGAGCGACCCGAACCAACCAGATCAATCGCATAAACTCGATGGTGCTGCGCCAAAGCACCAATATTGTATGTCCACGTTTCTACACAGCTTCCTAGACCATGAAGCAAGATGACTGTGGCTTCTCCATCCCCCAAAGCCCAGTAGCGAGTATTAACATCTCCGACTTTAATGTATTGGTCCTGTGGAGTTTGGGTAAGCCTCATAATGAAATCAAACTTCTAAACGTTGTACATACTTGATTCAGGATAATAAATCAGCTCAGGTTTAGAGAGATTGCCTCGTTTCCCTCGTTGCTAGGTATAGCTTGAGAATACTGCTTCGGAGGTGCCTCCTCTAGCTGCAAGAGGCAGAGCCTCTAGAATTACATTTTGGCTAAAAGCCAGAAACGAGAGAAAAGGGAGGCTAGGTTTGACCCAGCCTCCCTTCCTTTGTCCTAATCTTGAGAAATTTGCAGGCTCCTTAAGTCGCTTGCTTCTGGCGCTTGACGGTGGTAGCAGCCAAACCCACTAGAGCAGCTAAACCTAAAACCGTAGCAGGTTCAGGAACGGGAACGGGATCTGCGACTGCAACCGTTCCAAGCACTGCTCCAGGATTGCCGGGTGAGAAAGATTCAACACCGTCGGTGTAGGAGATTGCGTACAGAAACTCCAAGTCCAAGACTGCATCACCAGAACCAGAGGTGAACGTTCCCTGGTCAAGTCCATCTAGCAGTTCGGGCTGATTCAGTCTGCCATCAACATAAAAGCTAGCGTCAAAGTCTGCTGTTGCACCTGACTCTTTAGAAGAGAAGGAAAACGCAGGTACAACATCATTTCCGCTCCAGTTCCAAAGCCAGGATTTCAACTCATCACCGGAAATGATGCCGTCTTGAGTGTCTTCGTCATCTGCGACGATTGTTCCAAAGATAGAACCGCCGCCACTTTCTTCCCACCAGCCGCTATATTCAACATCCCAAGCAAAGAGTGCAGCATGAGCGGGAGCAGCGATCGCTGATAAACCTAAACCCAACCCGACAGCAAGCGCAAAACGTTTCATAGAATCACCTAGTGAGTAATTGCGGATAAAACAAACTGCTGGACGTTGGGTTTCTGGCTAGCAGCAAACCCAACGCCGCACCGAATCTAGGAACCGATGATGCCGCCGTTTTTGCGGGTAATTACAATGGTTGCGTCACGAGGAATTCTGCCGCTTCCTTGGGGTGCTGGAAAGTTGGTAACGCTGGGGTCGCCGTTGCCCGGATGCTGGAGGTTAACGAACATTGTTCGGCGATCAGGTGTTACCGTAATTCCAGTGACTTCACAGTCTGTCACGCCCGAAAAGATTCGGCGAATTTCACCTGTATTTGTGTCAGCAACGAGCATCTGATCATTCAGCTTCACGCCATTCACTTCAGGCTGATCGCCATCCGTCTCAATGAACAGCCGTCCATCTGGGTCAGCCCATAGACCATCTGGGCTACCAAAAGCGCTTTTCTCAGTGGAGTGGGTATCTGTAGCTAGAACAAAGATATCCCAGGTAAAGGTAGTGCCGACATGGTTGTTGCTATCGCGCCACTTGATGATGTGACCAAAGGGGTTTGGTGCTTGGGGGTTGGGAGGGGTAGCTTCTGTGCGTCGGGTGTTGTTTGTCAGAGTCGCATAGACATCACCGTTGGGAGCAGTAGAAATCCACTCTGGGCGATCCATTGGGGTAGCCCCTACAGCGTCAGCAGCAAGGCGGGTGTAGGTCAACACTTCAGCCTGATCCGCAAACTTAGCTCTGAGAGCAGGGTTGTTGATGGTGAGTTCAATCCAGTTGCCTGTGCCGTCGTCGTTGAACTTAGCAACGTAGAGCTTACCCTGATCCAGTGGGCTGATGCCCCGTGCAATCATCGATCGCCAATTGCTATCTGAAACAAACTTGTAGATGTAGTCAAAGCGCTCATCATCGCCCATATAGACAACGGCACGACCGCCTTGTCCGACTACAACCTCTGCGTTTTCGTGCTTAACGCGACCCAGTGCAGTGCGCTTAACAGGAGTTTGAGCACCGTTCATTGGGTCGATTTCAACTACCCAACCAAAGCGGTTTTCTTCGTTCTTGTAGCTGGAGTTTGACAGGTCGAAGCGAGGGTCAAATAGATGCCAGCCGTAGCCAAAACCCTCTGCACTAAAACCATAGCGGGCTTGTGCTTCGTCAGGTGTCCACGCCGCATCCTTTGCACCAAAGTAACCGTTGAAGTTTTCTTCACAGGTGAGGTAGGTTCCCCAGGGGGTTTTGCCGTTGGCGCAGTTGTTAACGGTTCCTAAAGGCGCATTTCCCGCAGCAGTTCTCAGCAGACGGCTGTTGGCGGCTGGACCGCTGAAGGTAACGGGTGTGTTGACGTGAATGCGGCGAGCATTGGAACTGCTGACATTCTGCCACCTGCCATTCTCCTTTCTAATTTCAACCACTGATGCACCATGAGCGTGCTGGGAGAGACGTACATCTTCAAGGCTTTCTGGCGCTTCTTTACCAAGGATGTGAGTGTTGTCACCAAACTCGTGGTTAATTGCCAGCATTCCGTGGTCGTTACCATCACCAATGGGGAAGAACCACATGCCGTCGTGACCAATTCCCACTTGCTGAGCCTGCTGGGCAGCGGTGGGTCGTCTGTTAGGTTCACCGTTGTAAGCTGGACCACCGGGTTGAATGGGGGTTCCCCAGGGAATTAGCACCTCGTACTGGTAATCAGATGAAATGCTCGGAGTAGCGCCCGCGCCATCCGCAGCACGAACAAATGAGAAGTTGATCAGGCTGCCACTCCGCTGAGCGATCGCCGTTCCAGTACCTTGAGCAACGGCATCACCAGCAGCCTGGGCTGTAGCAGCAGTGGCTTCCTGAGTAAACAGCTTGTTGCCAGCTAGCGCTGCTAAAAAACCAGTGGCTGACAGTGCAGCACCACGCGCAAGAACGTTACGCCGAGACATTCTAGCCCGCAGAACGTCCTCAAAAGAACGGTTGCCCGATCTATTGCTACTTCCGTTATCGTGAATCACCTGTGTTCTCCTCTCAATATTGAACTTGCTAGCCGAATCTGTTGTCAAACTAACTAACTGAACCTGTTAGGGTTAGAAAAATGACTTACAGCAGTTTCCACTTGTGTAGACCACAAATTTCTGCAGGGCAGTTCGCCAACTGCCCCTACCCGTGGCTTATCCACCTGACAATGGCTGTAAGTCCTGGAATTCGATCAACGTGAAACCACTCACTTTTGAGTCAAAACACGGTCAGCACCCTCCCCATTAGAATCTGAAGCTTTTCTCTGATGAGAACTCACACACTTGATTGCGACAGAACTTTGAGTTCTTGTCAGGGATTCATCACCAGTCCGTCACATCAATTGGACAGGCTTGCACTCGGACCTCAAAATCAATCCAGATCACTCAGATAATCCTGGGCGGCTGCTCCAGTGAGACGACCCGAATCAAAGGCTTCATCAATCCAAAAGCGATCTTGGATATCAGTGTTTCCATCCGCAGCTCTAGCTGGAGCCACTGCCACTGTTTCCGCTGCCTCATGTCGTTGAAGCAAAGCGTAAGAAGCACGGTAATATCGGCTCCAGGCACTCACCTGAGGATTTGCCTGCCACTGAGCGCGAGAAACAGTCACGGTCAGAATTGGAATCATCTCACCATTGCGATCGCCCACCACATCTACTTGAAGAGTCGAAAGATCAGGGTTTTGGCTAAACTGACGACTGATCGCCTCGCCCAGCAGCGACTCTGCCTGTGCAACCAACTCACTGTGATCGACCTGCCTATCTACGGGCATATCAATCACAATCCGTTCATCTTCTGCCTGTGCAGGCTGATAATTTCCACTCAAAAAACTAAACATGAATGAGACTGCGATCGCCATCCAAAATCGGTGAGTAAAAGTCTTTTGAGACACGAAATCAAAAACCTATCTAAAGTACTCTGCTTGAGTAAGAAGTCTGAAATATTACAGACCATTTGGTTTACAACCGTATTGATGTTCCCATTAATTTTTTATGAGAAGGTCAAGCAAGGGTTAAGCCGAGTTGAACTGAACTTTAAAAGAGCGAGAACAAGTATGAAGATATTGTGAGGCGTACTCAATCAGGAAGTACGTCTCTGGCTCTCGGCTCTGTCCAAGTTTTGTTTGTTACAGCAGTGGGACTTACAGCAGTCTCCCCTTGTATAGCTACAGCGATAAATTCCTCTACTGACGCATTTAAGCTAATTTACTGCGTTAGTTTCAGGACTCATACGGAATCCATTTCGTAAAGAATCACTATTGGGTGTAAGGGCGAAGCATTCGGTCATGATTCCTGCCACTAAGGCACAATTCTTTTGCCGAATGCTTCGCCCCTCCCGGTACTGCTACTCTACAGACGGATTTAGTATCGGATCTTCCAGCTCAGTTTCTTTAACAGCATGGGTTCTGCTCTGCTTCACCCATCCTACAAAACTCTTGAAGTAGGTTGAGTGGAGCAAAGCGGAACCCAACGTTTTAAGCGTGTTCCGCTACTAAATGGCTGGTCTGAGTCAGCAACACCCTACTTTCGTTTGCCAAACTTCGCTTTCAGATCTTCTAAAGTGGGAGCTGAAGGCTGCGAAGCTGACGGTTGAGATTTTCCTTTTTGGGGACGATTTTGAGCAGGAGCAGGCTTATCGGCAGAACGCATGGACAGACTAATTCGTTTAAGCTGTTCATTCACTTCTAAAACGCGTACCGTCACCACCTGCCCGACTTTGACCACCTGTTTGGGATCGCTAATGAATCGGTCTGCCAACTGCGACACATGCACTAACCCGTCCTGATGGACACCAACGTCAACAAAGGCACCAAAGTTAGCCACGTTGGTGACTACACCTTCTAGCTCCATGCCCTCCTTTAAATCAGAGATTTCCTTTATCCCTTCCTTAAACGTGGCATATTTGAACTCGGCACGGGGATCACGTCCCGGCTTCTCCAACTCCGTCAGAATGTCACGCAGGGTTGGTTCACCGATCGCCTCTGTCACATATTTCTTCAGGTCAATCTGCTTTAACCGAGCGGCAATTTCAGTGATGTTTTGCAGCGGCTGGTTTAAATCAGCCGCAATTTGCTCAACTACGCGATAGCTTTCTGGGTGAACCGCTGTGTTGTCTAACGGATTTTCGCCCTCTCGAATGCGTAAAAAACCAGCCGCCTGTTCAAATGCTTTTGGTCCCAATTTGGGTACTTTCAACAGTTGGCGACGATTGCGAAATGCGCCATTTTGATTGCGATAGGCGACAATGTTGTTGGCAACGGCAGCAGAAATTCCCGACACAAACGTGAGTAATTCCTTTGAAGCGGTGTTGAGATCTACGCCAACGTAGTTCACGCAGCTTTCAACGGTTTCGTCCAGTTTCTTTTTCAACAGTTTCTGGTCAACGTCGTGCTGATATTGCCCCACGCCAATCGATTTGGGATCAATTTTCACCAGTTCTGCAAGTGGATCTTGGAGACGACGACCAATGCTAACGGAGCCGCGAACGGTGATATCTTGATCAGGAAATTCGGCGATCGCCACCTCGCTGGCTGAATACACCGACGCACCCGCCTCATTCACGATTACCGAAATGGGCTTGCGTTCTAACGTTTGCAGTACTTCTTTGACAAACTCATCGGTTTCCCGTCCAGCGGTGCCATTACCGATCGCCACCAGTTCAATGTGATAAGTCTGAATCAGGTCTGCGAGCGTTCGGGCTGCCTGTTTGCGCTGCTCAGCCGAATGGTGGGGAAAGATCGTTTGATACTTTAAAAATTGACCCGTTTGATCCAGCGCGACCACTTTGCAGCCTGTGCGAAAACCGGGGTCGATCGCCAGCGTTGGCTTCATTCCGGCAGGTGCCGCTAACAACAGTTCTCGCAGGTTTGCCTCAAAGGTTTTGATCGACTCTACATCAGCGGCTTGCTTTTTGGCAGTGCGAACTTCAGTAATCAGTGAGTTTTTCATCAGGCGCTCGAAGGCATCTTGCACCATTGCCCGATAAAAGTCACGCACGGGTTTCACTTTTGTGCGAATTTCCTCAGATTCTAGGTAAGACAAGACTGCATCCTGGTCAAACTCCAGCGCTACTTCCAAAATGCCCTCTGCTTCACCTCGATAGAGCGCTAACAGGTTATGGGGTGCAACCGTTTTAACCTTCGTTTGATAGTTGCGATACATCTCAAACTTCGTCGATCCTTCTGCATGATCTGGTTTAATGCGCGAGGTCAAGACGCTGGATTCCATCAGGTATTCGCGCAAATAGGCGCGGTGTTTGGCAGTGTCTGCCACCTCTTCTGCCAGGATGTCTGACGCACCACTCAGGGCAGCCTCAGCCGTTGCTACTCCCTTCTCGGCAGAAACGTATTTGGCGGCTTCCTCTTTTAGCGATCGCCCCTCTGCCTTGGGATGATTCAGCGACTTAATCCATGTTGCTAGAGGCTCTAGTCCTTTTTCACGGGCGATCGCCGCTCTAGTACGACGTTTGGGACGATAGGGCAGATATAAATCTTCTAACTCATTTTTTTGCAGACACGCCTCTATTTTGGTGCGTAGCTCGTCGGTGAGTTTGTCCTGTTGGGCGATCGACTCTAGAATGCTCTGCTTGCGCTCCTCCAACTCTGTCAAGTAGGTGTAGCGATCGAACAGGTTACGCAATTGCGTTTCGTCCATTTCGCCTGTGCGCTCTTTGCGATAACGGGCAATAAACGGCACCGTTGCGCCTTCGCCAAAAAGCTCCAGGGCATTTTGAATCTGAAACGGTTTGAGCGAGAGTTCGTTTGCCAGCAGTTGAGGAATGTTCAGCATCGAGTCTATCTAGAGAGCCTGATCTAGGATAGACCCTATGATAGCGGGATTAGGGATTGGGGACTTTAAACCTCGTTTCCAGGTTCTACCTTGTAACGAGGAGCCCTCAACCCCCAACTCCTATCACTCAGCTTTTTTACGACGAGATGCGCCGAAAGCAGCTAGCGACAAGATAATTCCCGCTACCGTTCCGGGTTCTGGAACCGACTCAGTATCAGGACTTTCGGGACGATCACCTTTGAACAGGTGCAGGTTGGACTGACCGTTGCCTGACAGAGAGCCTGCAATCAGGTTGCCGTTAATGTGACCATTATTGAATTTCACATCGGCGTTAGGAGCTAAGACGCTGCCCATGATGCTGATGCTATTTAGGTCAAGCGACTTTGCCTCAGAGAAGTTAAACAAGACATTTTGGGCTTTGCCTCGACACCCCATGTGAACATTGCTGTTGTTGCAGTCTTCCCCATTAAAGAAGAAGCCAAACCCTGACATGGAAGCAACTTCGCCAGTGACGTTGATTAGAACAGTGGAGTCTTCAGGAGCCAAAATGTTGAAGTATTTCGTACTTGCCAACTCATCAGCAGAAATATTGAAAATATTCAGCTTAGAATCAGAACCTTCCATTGTTGCCAATAGGCTGGTGCCATATTGCTCAAATAATGTTTTGGTATTGTTTCCAATGATGGTGGTAAAACGGTTGCCCCATTCTTCTCTCACTTCTTTGGTTGTGGGGACAGCCTGTGATTGGGCGTGGAGAGAGGCGGATAGCGTGCGGAGGTGCTGTCCGGCGGCAGCAAAGTCAATGGGTTGCCCTTGGGTGATGTTGCCCTGCCGAATCACCTGATTGTTAGTATCTAATATTTCAAAGCCAACGTTAGAGGCGATCGCCTGATTTCCACCAAACGTGGCATCTCCATAGACCTTGCCATTGCTGAGGGTCGTGTCTCCCCCAACAACTATGACCTCTCCATTGCCCTCACCCCGTAGCAGCATTCCGACAGCAAAGCCATCCGTAAAGCTAGCATCACCCCCGACGGCTAATTTTCCTTCGGTATCTGTGCCGGTCTGGTTATAGTCTCCCAATACGAAGACGTTGTATTCGGCAGCGGGCCCAAGGCTAACCGCGCCTGCCTGCGTTGCATAACCAACGCTAAAAGCAACAACTGGAAGGGTTGCCGCCAATTGCCCAAAGCGAATCAGTGTATGACTCATAGTCGAGAGTTCCAATAAATGGTGCAACTTCTGTAACTCTCATCGGACAACTGCGGACATTACAGGGCGTTTGTATCAGAGCTTACCGTCTCTTTACCAGAGGTCTTAGCTTTGTTAGCAAGAGAACAAATTTTCTCTAATCAAGTGGTGGAGCGGAATTCAGGAGAAAAAAGAAAAATTGCAGCCTCAAAGAAAATCGTTTTGAAGCTGCAATTTTTACTATATTTAGCGATGTAGTGTTTGAGATTATTCCCTTCTCAATTAAAGATCAGGGATGCGCCCCCCCGTCGCGGGAGCACATCCCTGATCTTTAATTGAGAAGGAGTAATTAGTCCTCTCCACCCCAATCATCATCATCTTCCTTATCTACACCATAGAGAGGGGCATCCATAATCTCCTCCAACTCTTCTACTGGCTTATAGGGGATCTCTTCAGCCGTCTCATAAGGCTTAAATCGCCCAGTGCTTTCTAACCATTCGAACATTGATTCATTCTCTCTAGGAGGAATGACAAGTGGCTTTTGGCTCAAAAGTTCTTGACGGAGAGCAGGATTACGTGGCGTGGACATCTTTGCTCACCTAATTAGCTATTTGTATTAACTACTCTAACACAGAAACAGAACCTGGTAAAAGTTTATACATCTTGCAGCTTCACAACGCAGTTTTTCATTGAGCTCGCTAATCCTCCATGGGTTGACTAAGAGGACAAGACACAAACTTTTTCCCTGACCAATCTGTAAAAGTGGTGTCGTTTTGATGGTGTCGAGGAGTTTGCATCAGTAAACGCCAAACTTCCCCTGCCTCTAATAAATTCAACCGTTCGGGATAATGGAGCTGCAGTAATTTTTGAACAACAGGATAATAATCACAATTTATCCCTGGAAAGATATGGTGTTCCGTGTGATAAGAGAAATTTAGGTGAAGCACATCCAATAGCTTAGGGACTTTCAGAGAGACACTATTAATTAACGGATCGTTGATGCTTGTCATTTGACACAGCATGTGATTTGTAAAAATGTAGAACATAGCTCCGGCATAGCCAATTCCGATCGGCAGGAAATAGCTCAACACCAGTTTGATTGGCTCAAAGTTTAGATAAGCCATGATACTGAAGTGAAGCATGAAAATTAGCAGAAATTCCTGGGCGATCGCCCAACGCTCCCTAGCGCTAACTGTAAAAGCAGCGGGAACATAGTCAACATCTTTGCGATTAAACAACAGTACAGAAGTGAGATTGCGAAAGCCATGAATTCCCCAAGCTGTAGCCATGCCAATGGCTAAACAAATAGGATTTACCTCGGAAGAAGGGACAAATTGATTCTGAATCCACTTTCCCCAAGTGTTGGACTGCTTGGATAAATAATTGCGATCCGGATCAGCTAAAGAATTTGTCTTACCATGATGTTCTCGATTATGAACTGCTTTCCAGAGTGTGGGAGGCATCCACCACATAGCTAAACCCAACAAACTGATCCAATGAATTAGACGAGAATTTTTAATAACGCTGCCGTGCAGCAACGCATGAGAGCTGAACAATAAAACAATGATGCTGTTGCCCATGATGAGCGTTAGGGGTAAATAAAGCCATAAGAGGTTGGTGTGCCACTGATTTAAGTAGGTTGCGATCGCCCAGCCTAATCCTAAAATGATCAGATTAAGCAGAAGGATTACGAGCTTATTTAGATCAGGCTCAAATGCTTCGACTGGAAGCAATGGACGCAACAATTTGATGTAATCGGCTTGAGGAATTAACAGTTGCTCATCAACTGACTTCATAGATTTGCTTAATAATTTTAGAGTTAACAGTTGGGGTGTAATTGAGAGATGTATCGAACAATCTTCAAACGCTATCTCTCAACAGATACGGGGCAACAGCTATCAATAACTGTTACCCCGCATCTAAAAGGTATTATTCAACCAAGCAATTAAGCAGGCAATAATACGGTGTCAATGATGTGAATCACGCCGTTATCTGCTGCAACATCAGGAGTTGCAACTGTGGCATCATTTACCTTAACACTGCCATTTGTAGCATCGATTTTTACATCTGAACCTTCAACAGTAGTTGCTGATTTTAGCTTAACTACATCAGATGCCATCACTTTGCCTGAAACAACGTGATAAGTCAGAATTTGCTTGAGTTTTGGGATGTCCTTAAGCAGTGCATCTACCGTCCCATCAGGGAGTTTAGCGAACGCTTCATCAGTAGGTGCAAAAACAGTAAAAGGACCAGCGCCTTTCAAAGTATCTACCAGATTGGCAGCTTTAATTGCAGTAACTAGGGTGCTGAAAGAACCAGCATTAGCGGCAGTATCAACAATGTTAGCCAACGAAATCACCTAGTTTTTTTGCTTGTCTGCTGACTAGTGTAGACTACTTTCCAAAAAGAAAGTATCGCTTGTTGCTTTTTCACTTGGTACTTCCTGCATAGAAATAGTAGGTGGGGCGCTCAGTACCTCACCTACCATTCCTAAAAACATTACAATGCTGTACTATCTTTCAGTTTTATTCAAACTCTTGTTTGATTCGACCCACTTCAGTTCCAGGATAGTAATTACTCAAGATTTGCTGGTAGCTATATCCTTGATTTGCTAAATCTAGCGCTCCTAGCTGACTCATTCCGCGTCCTTGAAAAGCTTCCATCACGATCGCATCTGAGGCAGCATACAGCGACTCAACAATGCCGCCTTCGTAGCTAACAAACTCTCCAGCGGTTGCATCGACCGCCTGACGAATTGTATCTGCCTCTCGTTCAATGCCTCGATAGACCTGATAGCGCTCGGTTGAACCTATATCATAGGCAGAATGGACGGGTTTAAAGTGATAAGTCAACCCATAGGAACGAGCGGCGATCGCCTGTGCCTTGAGCGCCTCCACATTCCAACTGGGTGATACTTCACTACCTACAACGCTGTAGAGGTAGCTTCTCATGTCCACAAAGTTGACTGCCCAAAGATTTCCCCCCTCCGCAATCAGCAACAATCGCCCCCGATAGCCGCGATCGCCCAAATAAAACAGTCCTTGAGGCGACGGATCGATCATGACCACAGAGGGCAGTTGGGCGGAGTTTAGCTGAACTGAATTGCCACTGGGCTGAGCCGTGTAGGTTGTCTCGGCGGAGAGCGTCTGGAGTTGCTCTCCATTCTCGTCAAACACAACTGCGTCTGTAGACGTGCGAATGGCAGCAGAAGGAATCCCTGTAGCGATCGCCACCCGCATCTCAATTAGAGAATCGACCGACGGTAAAGAAGACAAAAACTCTTCGGTGTTGCGGCGGTTTAATTCCTCCTGCTCTGGGGTTAGGGCAGGAACCGCAGCCGATGGCATTGGCGAGGGTGTAGGGGAAGCCTGGGTTGCGGGTGTGGCATTCGGGGAGGGAACAGATGCAGCAGCCAGCTTTGTTGCGTCGCGTTCTACTGGGTAACTCAAGTCATCTTCAGCAGGCACTGCACCAGGTAACAGCAGTTGTCTAGCCAAAACGACCCCAACCGCTACCACTCCCAGCAGTGGCAGCATGACCCAGGTATAAGGTTTGAGCCGTTTAATGGTTTGCTGCCAATTCATCTTCAAGCAGTTCAAATGCTCCTCACTAAACTACTCGATGAGCTAAGCAACCAGCAAATTTGCCACTTCTGCGTGCATCAGGGCAATGTTAGGGTCACGCTGGATAGCGTGATAGTAGCGCTTTTTCAATGCATTTTCTGAAGCAGGCTGAATCAGCGATCGCGCCTGCTCTAAAAGCTGGTTTGCCTGCTCTAGAGTGACTGGCTCCTTACCGCTCAGCGTCTCATCCAGGTGAGCAATAAACTGAGAAATTGGGCGCAGCCAGCTAAACCATTCGTGCCCAATCACCAATTGAAAAAACTCGCCATTCGTCTGAATGCGTCCGTGAAACTGCTCATAGACAATCCGTTCAGAATCTAGCAGAGCCTTGTGCAGGCGGATTAATGCAGTCCGTAACTGGCGCAAGCGTTGCAGTAAAGGAGCTAAAGCTGGATCAACTGAAGACATGGGTAGAGATTAAAGCAGCACTTTCTACATCCTTGCATATTTGATCAGGGGTCATGGGTCTTGCCAGGTTACGAATCCTGCGACCGGAATTGCTCAAACCATTCCTGGTAGGTGCGCTGGATCTGGGAGTTTTCAACTAAAAGCTCGACGTTGACCTGATTGCAGCGGTGGGGAAGAGCCTTGGCGATCGCCTCCAACATCTGTCCGGCCAGGCGCGGACTGGGAAACTCATGGTAAGTTTTTTGCACATCCCAGCCGCCCAGCAAGATTTCAATATTGACCTGCTTGCAGCGGTGGTGCAAAGTTTTGGCGATCATATCTAGGACATGGCTGGCAGCCGCAGGGGTGGCAAATTCGCCCTTAACTCTGGGTAGATAGGTTGAATCTGAAGCATCAGCAAACTCAACCCCAATCACTTCCCCTTTGCCCAGGTCAATCGCCGCAAGCTGGCGAGTTTCTGCGCCGACATCTGTCCCAATCTGCTCTATGATTAGCTTCTCGTAGCGCACCGGCACCTCGACCATGCGCGTTTCAACTTCTTTACGCACAATTACCTCGCCCGCTTTGCGTTTGCCGCGATTGAGGACTAGCTTCTCTTCGAGGGTTCGCACGACTTCTTCGATCACCTGCGATGGCTCAGTCGTAGACGAAGTGGTGTCCAACAGAGCATCAGTCGCCGGAGGCGTCGTTTCTAAAGCGCCTTGAAGTCCTTCGGGCGGAAAGGGGTCAAATTCGCCAGAAGATTCAACCTCTCGCTTGGAACCACCGACCAGACTTAGCTCTTGCGACCTTTCGCCAGAAGTTAGTTCTGCTAGCTCACGGCTCTCGGAGGTGTCAAGCGATCGATGCTCAGGTAGCTGTGCCACTTCTGCTTCGCTCAGCTTGGTGAAGAAAGTGCGGTTTGGAATATCAATCTTTCGCAGCGAACCACTATGAATCAACAGCGTGCGATTTCCGGTAGGCGTGGGGTGAATGACCGCTAAGTTAAAATTTCCTTCATCCCCCGAAGGGTCTAGCACTAAATCTTGGACTTCGCCGATCAACCCACCTTGCGCGTCAAGCACCGCGAAGTTATTCACTTTTCCCCTTAACCTGTCAACCAAAGCTTTGGCATGACGAGCGTTTGACACTGTAGATGCAGCTTTTTTGACAGATTTTAGGTCGTTCATCTTGCAATTCCAGTAAGTGTGATGAAATCTATATAACAATCCTAACTGAGTGGACTGGCTGAATGGGTGATGAGAGGCGCACTCGGCTCGTCTTACAGCTGATTTAGAACTGCTATATAAAATCTATATTGTCAAAAATTCTGGAGTTGTACCAAATCCGTTTTAATTGTCAAAATTTTTTCACCAGAAAATTTTCGCTGAACCGCCCTGGGCAAGGACGGAGAATGATTTATACCGGGCTGATTTGCTTCCAGGTGCGATCGCTGATTTCATCCGCTGGAAACATACATTCAATCCGCAGTTCTTGAAGCGTGATGTCATAGGGTGTCCCTAAAGTGGCGATCGTTGAGAAAAACTGCAGCTCCAGCACATCTCGCTTAAGGTGGATAGTCAGAAGTAGCGTATTTTGTGCGGTGTGGTTTGTGGTATGCCAAATTTCAGGGACACCTGGATAACTCATCAATTCGTGCAGCAGCAAGGTAGACATAGACTGCTCGTGTTCAACTTCTGCCATCGCTTCACGGTGCAGCCGTTGCAGCAAATGCTCTGAAAATTCTTCCCAGTTGACAATAAACGGGCGTAACCCCTGCGGATGGAAAACAGCCCGCATCAGATTAATTTTTCCGTCTGTGCAAAAGTGGGCTTGCAGTTGATCTAGCCCAATGAAGGTCGTCAGCAGTCGAGTCGCAGCATCATTGGCTAAAAGCAGATGCCAGTAGCGATCGACTACGAGTGCTGGGTAGGGTTCCTGCTGCCGCAACATAAAATCGATCGCCTTACGCACTGACGCCATCTCAGGAGCCGCCAAATCTGTCTCAGCATGAATCGGAGTAAACCCCGCTGCCGTTAGCATCAAGTTTTGCTGCCTGAGCGGAATCTCTAGAACGGTTGCCAGTTGCAGCACCATTTCTCGGCTGGGTTTAGCGCGTCCCGACTCAAGGAAACTAATGTGGCGTTGAGAAACTTGACTGGTCACTGCCAAATCAATCTGACTGAAACCCCGCTGGTTGCGCCACTGTTTTAGCAATATGCCGAATGAGTGCTTTTGATCAGGATTGGCAGCGGTCAAATGTTGAACCATAGAGTTCCTGATGGAATGACGGGACGACCTACACAAATCGTCTACATAGGTCTTCTGCGTGAATCGTAGCGCAATGGAACCGTTCTACCATTCATGCTTCAAAAAATGATTCATGCAATGCTGCCTTCAAATTGTGTCCTTCAAATTGTGTCCTTCAATTCTTGGTACACCTGCTTCAGATCATCAAGCTGATAGTGAGCATTCAACCCACTGGGGTTTGGCAAAACCCAAATCAAAGTGTCGTGGAGTATCTCAGGCTGTCGTCCTAGAGTAGCTTTGGGCCGTTTGAACGCAGTGCGATAGGCGCTAATTCCCAGAATGGCAAGACATTTGGGGCGATCGCGCATCACTTTAGCAGCTAATTGTTGATGTCCTATCACCAGTTCTTCAGCGTCGAGTTCGTCTGCCCTGGCGGTTGCTCGATCGACAATGTTGGTGAGTCCGTAGCCAAAAGTGAGAAGCTGTTGATCTTCAGATGGGTGGAGCAGGCGATCGGTAAATCCTGCGGCGTACAGCGTTTTCCAGAAGCGGTTGCCCGGACGCGCAAAATGATGTTGAACCACTGCGCTGTAGAGACTGGGATTAATGCCGCAAAACAACACTCGCAGATCAGGTGCGATGATATCTGGAACCGTTTTGCCAACCGCTGCCTGAATTTCAGCTTTCGTCGGTTTGTAAGAAGTCATGCGAATGTAAGTTTACCGATACTTAAATTTCATCGCCAAGATGGTTAATGCCAGCATCAACGTGACTGCATTTGCGATGATTACAGGGAAGTCACGGGTAAGAATGCCGTAGATCAGCCACAGGGTTACACCACTGCAAAACACAACAAACATACCTGTGGATAAATCATTGGCTGACTTAGTACGCCAGGTTCTTAGCACCTGCGGGACGAAGGCTGTAGTGGTTAGCAAACCTGCCAACAATCCCAAAAGAAAAGTAAAGTCCATAAGCCAGCCAGCGGTAGCG
Organism: Oculatella sp. FACHB-28; assembly: GCF_014696015.1. Lineage (NCBI taxonomy): Bacteria > Bacillati > Cyanobacteriota > Cyanophyceae > Oculatellales > Oculatellaceae > Oculatella > Oculatella sp. FACHB-28. The sequence continues at coordinate 35,105 of NZ_JACJPJ010000045.1, forward strand.
CAACAGCTTTAGGGTACATGGAAAACCGTTCTTTGTCGCTGGCGATCGCCCTTAAATTCCTTCGTCCGAAAAATCCTCATACTTGACGTGCAACAATTTTAGTATCGTCCGTAGTGGCGTGAAATGGAGAGATTTTGAGGGGCGATCGCTCCATCTATTTGAACACTGAGCCGTGTAGGTCTGGCGACTTTACGTTACCAACTCATCACAAGTGGCAAGCCAGGTCGAAAATCTACCTGCGGCCCTTGCACTTCTCCATCAAACCCAAGCTCTACACAATACGCTGCTCCTTCCCGTAGCTTTATCTGCTTTGTATTAACCACTGCTTGAAGTTCGGGTGACAAATTATTTGCAGTGGGACTAACCAACTCTACACGAGTAATTTCGCGTAAACCAATACCATGCTCTAGAGGTTGCGACTTCTCAACAGGATATTGATCTGGACGTTGACCAAACGGAGTCTGGAACAGCCATGGCTCAGTTAATACATCGCTATTTTTTCCTACCTCAATACTCAGTGCTTTAGGCAAATAAGGTGGGTGATATGCCCAACTGGAAAATGCAACTGTGTTACCAAAACCTAAGGCTGGACGTAGACAGACCCCGAATGGACAGCCCCCACCATTTCGATTCTCCCATCGCTCCCAAAGCCGAGTGGGACGAATTAGCTCAGACCTCGCCTCTTCTGGATCATGAACCCACAACAACTCCAACATTGCATTATGGAAAAAGAAACGGCGATTGGTTGTGCCCTGCCCAAGATGCGTATTAGAGGTTCCCTCTACCAAACCGAATGATACTAGACGCTCAGCTTCGTCAGCACCAATGTCAGTCCAGATAAAGAGATGATCTAATTCAAATGCCATAGCTCCAGAGCCATCTGAGGATAGGCTTACTCAACTTCTCAAGTTTAATGAATCTAGCAGACAAGTTCCAAGCACCGACCAACACCAATAATTCGAGCCAGCTAACGTTCCCGTTCACCCGCCGCAGATAACCTTTCGAGCTTAATACCGAAGCTTTATACAGTCGGTGTACAACGGGATTGTTAGGCTGCTCATTCCAACTGGCTGGACGACTTGCCAGTGAAAACCGCCAACTGAGCATCGAAAGCCCGTTTAAAAGCCGGTCGCGCTTCGCCACGGGCGACATAGGCTATGAGGTTCGGATAGTCGTCCAGAATGCCCGATCTGCTTAGTCTGCGCAGCACCTGCACCATCAGCAAATCGCCAGCACTGAACGCCCCATCGAGCCACTCGCCATCACCGAGCCGACCGGAGAGGTCGTCCAGTCGGCTGCGGATGCGATCCTCGACGAGCAGCAGGCGCTCCTCATGCCAGGACTTGTCGTGCTCCAAATACATAGAGACTTCGCGTTGAACGATCACAGGCTCGACCGTGGAGAGCGCGGCAAACATCCATGTGATCGCGCGTGCCCGGGCGTTCGCGTCGTTCGGCAGCAGTCCTGCATGGTGCTCCGCGATATGAAACACGATCGCCCCCGACTCGAACAAGGCGAGATCGCCTTCTTCATAGGTCGGTATTTGCCCGAAAGGATGAAGCGCACGATGTGTAGCTTCCTTCATCGCACTGAATGAAACAAGACGAACGTCATAAGGCTGACCCACTTCCTCGAGCGCCCAGCGCACGGGCATGTCACGCGCCAGTCCCTGTCCGCGATCGGGCGACTGTTCAAAGGCGGTGATGGTCGGGATGGCTGGGACTATTCGAGAACTCCAGTTGCGCATTTTGCTGCTCCTTTATGGATTACGTGATTGCTTTCGTTAGTCGAATGGCGCAACACAAAATCGACAACCCACAGGATTTTTCACCGATAGCCAACTGGAGCCTAACGATTGCATTCAGCGGCAGCAAAAGAACCTAAACGATTGACAAGGAGACTCTCAACTGTCCGCTGCAATGCGATTGTTATACAGATTTTTTACACAAAAATCATCAATGGAAGGATCTGAAAAGCAGGCCCTTCAACCTGAACATCAGTGAATTGAGCTATGATACCTTCAGTATTTGTAATTTCTGCAAATACCCCGTTTAGCATCTGCGGTGGCAACATCGCCATACCATAATTTTCAAATGAACTCATCGTTTCTCCTTGTTCAATTGAACGAGTAATTTTGCCAACAATGCGAACGTGGTTTCTGTGTAGTTCACTTAGCGTTAAATCACGCAGATTATCTGTACGCAATGTAACTACAGCATTCAAATCTTGTGGTTCAGAACATCGGACTACAACGTTAGAAATTGGAGTGCGCTTTCGATCAAGATTGAGAGCCTCACGTATTCTTCCAATCTCAGATTGCGGATTTTTGCTCTGAGTCGTTCCCTTTCCTTTTGCTTGTGTCTGTGTATTCGGAGTTGCCATCCTAGAGAAAATATCTGCGGCATCGAGATAGTCAATAACTGCATCAACTGCGTTCTTTTCCACTGTGCCAGCTATTTCGATGAGTGTACCTGGCGTATATTTCTGTATATCTTCAACATTTTCAAGTTTTACGATATAGCCGCCACTTTGCTGAAGTTGATGGTAGAGAATGATTGCTATCGATGCTTCTGTATAAGATTTAGATTCTTTACGAGTTTCATGTGATTCATTAGAAAGATTCCCAGTTAACTCCACTGAAGTACTCGTATCAACTAGTGCTTGAAAGAGCTTGCTAAGACCAAATTTCCCAGAGGCATTTGCTGAAGCTGCTCCACTCCCTTTTTTCTCAGCAGTCACTTCTGCCTCCAATACAAGACCGCCTTGTACTGCTGCTGCAAACGATACTAGCATCGGTACATCAAGATAAATGGGATGGATTAATGGGACGTTTTTCATGAATAGATACTTTAACTAAACTGAATCCGTATAACGATATTATTAGATAGATTTTTTCAGCCTAATACCCCTGTAGAAATTATGTTGAATCGGGGTGGACGTGGGGTGCGAAGTCCACTGGATGGGTAAAGCGTTTTGCTTCTCACGCTCTCATTCTCATCGATCGCCCACAATTCCCTTCATACGCTTGTGTCCGATCGCCCTTTCCTCTATTCTAAAAAACACTGGTTTTCCAGTGGACAAAGCTTAAGGTGAGGATAACGCTGATTAGGAGTGGTGGCACACTCGCTAACCAGCTAACCTAACTCCTGGGGTAAGCAGGAGGCTAGGCTGTGTTGATTTTAAGATCAATTGCCTTGCTGAAGCAAAACGAGTGGTTGGGAAACCACGCCTTAAGCTGTTCTTCTCTACATCACAACAGTGAGGCAAATAGTATGACTACAGAGTTCAACGAACTGCTGCCCGTTCCGCCTGCCGAAAAAGTGCAGATTTGGATCATTGGCACACGAGAACAGGTAACGCACACGATCAACGAGTTTTACGTCAAGCAAATCGTCAGCGATCGCATTCACTTTATGCCTATCGTGCCAGCCCCATTTGCGCGAGGTAAGTTTATGACGGTGTTAGAGCGATAGGTTTTGGGGTACATCTAGCGGTTAGGAGGTCCGAATAGGTTGTGAGCAACGTGCTCCTTTGCAGTGCGCTGCTCACAACCTGTTTAAGATTGCTACATAATGTACTCTCTACCAATGGCGATCGCCTTGAAAGTGCAGGTTTTTGGGTTTCATGCTTTAACCCAACCTACTAGCTATATCTAAAGAAAGTCCTATTTCTTCAAAAGAAGCTCTGATGTCAGGTAAAGCCACATTTGATAACCTACTTGCAAGGTTTTTTCAAAGCATTACTTATGGCAGTTTCGACAAAAGCTAGGTCTAGTACTGCCTCGCATCCCTATAGCGGCGATCGCTTTCCTCAGGATCACTGGCAGTTTTTTGAGAGTATGCCTCAGAAGCTGACGAATTTGATTGACGACCTGAGCAAGATGGGGATTTGTAAGCCTCAAGCGCTGAATCTCGCAGATAACTCAGCGCAGGTTGAGATGAAAGAAGCGTTGAATCTCGCATTCGCAAACTCGTCGTATCAAAATAAAGGAGTTTTCTCATGCCAGTAACAGAAACCTTAGAAATCACCAAAAAGCTGTTGGCTGCAAAAGAAGCAACGGGGGTCACATTTGCTGAGCTAGAAAAGCTCGTTGGACGTGACGAAGTTTGGATCGCCGCTGTGTTTTATCGTCAGGCTAGCGCTTCTGAAGAGGAAGCCAGCAAGATTGTCAGTGCGTTGGGACTTGGCCCAGATGTTGCCGCAGAACTGTCCTCTTATCCTGTGAAAGGATTGGGTCCAATCGTCCCTACCGATCCGCTGATTTATCGGTTTTACGAGATCATGCAGGTGTATGGAATGCCAATGAAAGAAGTAATTCACGAGAAGTTTGGAGACGGTATCATGAGTGCGATCGACTTCACCCTAGATATTGAGAAAGAAGAAGATCCCAAGGGCAATCGCGTCAAAGTGATCATGAATGGTAAGTTCCTCCCTTATAAAAAGTGGTAAACAGCCAAAAGATAGTAAACACGAGCAGTTAGTTGCAGTGTAGGGCAGTACTCAGGTTGCGAGGTCGCTCTACACCTCTTTGAAAGCCATACTCAGGTAAGGGTAGTAGGGAATGCCTACTGCCTTTTTTGTTCTTTTTTTAGAATGCTGCTGATGGAAGAGGCGATCGCCTTCACTGGTTACTACGCTTAACACAATCAGTAAACGAGTTTTTCCTTAAAGTTATGTTGAAACCCTGGATGGTGATTGGCGGAGTCACCCTAATCGTTGCTCTATTTGCAGCATTTATCAAACCGCGTGATATTCCTTGGGCGGCTCGTCTAGAGCGACCCAAATGGCTGTTTTTTGAACCTGCCATTCCCTTAATTTGGATGGTAATTTTTGCTTGTGGTGCAGGGTCAGCGATTTTAGTTTGGCAGCAAGAACCAGGCAGCTTCAAAACCTGGCTGCTAATGGGGATCTACCTTCTAGTTGAAATCGTTACCGTTGCCTATATTCCGGCTACGCTCCAGTTTCGCAGCTTGAGCATCGGTACGGTTCTGGGTGGTACTGGCTTCATTCTAGGAAGCGGATTAGCGCTGTTTGTCTGGTCTATTACTCCCAATGCAGCCTTACTCTTACTTCCCTATGTGATCTGGAGTCCCGTTGGCACCTATGCTACGCGCAGAATGATTGATTTGAACCCCAACGCCGCTTGAGTTGTACCGAAATTTGTTTGAATCGGTATTAGGAATCGGTATTAGAACAAGAAAGGGCGTTTCGTGAAACGTCCTTTCTTGTTCATTAGGTTCATTAAATAGATCAGCAGCGCTAATACAGGTAACCTCGTGTAGACACAGTATCAACTAGCTACGAGGCTTTTTTTAACTTTGTGGACAACTCGTTGAGTCATCCGCTGAGTTTTAGTAATCAGATTAGCAGGTAGGAGGTGCTCTGGTTTATTTTGCGGCTCTCTAAGAAAGCGGTAGTGCAAAAACACATCCCGATGGGGAATATCAACCTCTTCGCCCTGGCTCAACCGAGTGAAATCTTTAGACGAATAGCTCATGTAATGAATCCGCAAAATCGGCTTCATTCCCTGCTGGTTATACAGCACATTATCAACGTCGACGAATGGATCAGCATTGGCGCAGTTGCCAGTGCGCTCCTGACCATTGGGGCTGAGGGTGAAATTGAATAGGGGGCGATCGCTGCGTAGACTGAGATAGCTAAACAAAAATGCGTCGTCCCACCAGCCCTTGCCGTTAATCCATTCAACTTCGCGATCGTCAATCAACCGCTTCTTTAAAGCCGTCAGTTCCTCAGGGTTAAAAATGCCGCGCTTGGAGCCAAAGAAACTACCGCAGTGTAGTTTAGAGCGCACGTCATTGCGTGAATACAGCCCCGTCTTCTCAATCGTGGAGAGATTTAATGCGGCAATGGCTTCAGGCTTCAAATGCTCCCAGTCATTGAACACAAAGTCGTAGGAATTGAGCTTCTCGATGACATCGTCAAGCGGCTTCATGACCAACGTATCTGCATCAAAGAAAACAAATTTCTCAAACGGGCCGTCAAATGCTGCAAAGCGTCTCTGAACATGGCTTCGGTACCATCCTGGCAGCGGCAAGTGAGTCTGTTTAGCCCTAGGATGAGCAGCCCAAACTTCTTCAGCAAAGTCCTCCCATCGACGGATTGCATCCCAATCGTCAAAGAAAGTAACGTTACGTCTAGAGCTAACCTCTAATCCCACTCGTTTCGGCATCTCATTGTAAGGGATGATACAGACGGGAATGTCAACTCCAGCATTCACCTTAATGCTGTTTAGTAAAGCTACAACCTGGTCGTAAACGACATCGCTCGATAAGGTATAGATACCGAAGGGTTCCATAGTGATAGACTCCTGAGTGGGCTTTGATTAGGGGGCAAAGGAGGGAGTAGTCTCGACATGAGGCTGAGAGAGGCTTTACGAAAACAGCACTTCTCCTCAGCAAAAGGACCTAAGAGGGGTTTACTGCTATCTTTGGCATCGCATGACTTAAAGCATCGGAACCAAAAAGACTGGTTCCGCGCATTTTGCACCCACTTACGTGGGAAAGCGCGCCGTTTTGTACCTCCATCCAGCGGAAGGATGCCAAAACTTCCACCGCAACACGTTCAGCAAGGTGAAAAGTTACACGGAGGGCTTAGCAAAGAACTGAACAGCAACACTAATTTTTAATGGATATACAGTAGCAGTACGTAGAGGAAGGAAGAAGATAAGAGACATGAATTCATGTAATCTTTAACACTTAGCGTCCGTACTGACAGAAGTTTTATAGGTAAACACATCAAAAGCTTGAATTTAAGCCACCCGTGTTTTGATTTTTTAAAGGAAACTTCATCCGAACCCTGCAACGGCTGAGATGAAGCTGAGATGAAGTAAAGCTATTTCTCTGACTAAAAAATTCATTCTTTAGATATAAAGTAGTTCGTTGAACTAGCTCTCAAGATAGACCATCTGACTGGCAGCGATCGCTAAGGTAGATCAGAATAGCCCGTCCTACTGAAACCCCATCAAGTTCAGATTAGTTGGGCTGAGGCTACTGAGCAGAATCTTTGGAGAGCGTCATGACAAGTTACATTCCTGCTTCGGCAAACCCTCCAGGCGATCGCCAATCGCTTGAGCAAGAGAGTGCAATCATTAATCCAATCGAATATCCAGGTGTCACTCAGCAGCTTTCCGAAAATGTAATTTTGACTACAGTAGACGACTTATACAACTGGGCAAGGCTGTCTAGCCTCTGGCCACTACTTTATGGCACAGCCTGCTGCTTCATCGAATTTGCTGCTCTGATTGGCTCGCGTTTCGACTTCGATCGGTTTGGCTTAATTCCACGCTCTAGTCCTCGGCAGGCTGACCTGATCATTCTGGCAGGCACTCTCAACATGAAGATGTCTCAACCTACAATGCGTCTGTATGAACAGATGCCTGACCCTAAATATGTGATCGCAATGGGAGCCTGCATGATTACAGGCGGTATGTTTAGTGCTGACTCACCCACTGCGGTAAGAGGAGCCGACAAAATTTTGCCAATTGATGTTTACATTCCGGGTTGCCCGCCCCGTCCAGAAGCGATCATGGACGCCATCATCAAGTTACGCAAGAAGATCTCAGCTGAATCTCTACAGGAACGAGGCGAGCGAGAGCCAACGCATCGCTTTTATACCATTTCCCATCAAATGAAGCCGATAGAGCCTCCGTTAAAGGGTGTTTATTTAAATTCGCCCTCTCGTCAAGCTCCACCCGCTGAACTGGCAGAGGCATTGGGAATACCTGTCTCAGATGCCCTTCAAGCAAGGCAAAATAAGAGTGTAGAGGCTGCTGAAGAACGACAGCGTAACTCTCCAGGCTCAATGGGGTCATCATAAAGTTATCCAGTAACTTTAAAGAGAATGGGACACTATAAACTGCCAGTTGACGTTTTAGTTCGACAATTAGAAGCCGCGTACGAACGCATCTTTGCGCTCTATGATGATGTCAACTCTACGCTTGTGCCTAGCGCTAGCATCTTGCCCTCAGCTCTTAAGGAATTAGGAATTGCATCGGAAGAATTGCAGGTAGCCGCAGAGGAATTAAACCAGCAAAGCGAAGAATTGGTTGCGACTAGAGCCATTGTAGAAGCAGAGCGGCAGCGCTATCAAAACCTGTTTGAATTTGCCCCAGACGGTTATTTTGTGACTGATCTTCAGGGCATGATTCACCAGGCAAATCAAGCTGCCGCTCAGTTACTCAATTTGTCACAGCAGTTCTTGACAGGCCGACCCATAGCAACCTTTGTGTTAGAAACGGAGCGTCAGGCTTTTCGCTCTAAGCTAAGTCAGTTGCATCAGTCAAAACGAGTACAAAAAATTGAAACCGTTGTTCAACCCCGCTTAGAAGAACCCCTTAATGTAGCTTTAACGGTTGCTACGATTCAAAATTCAATAGGTGAGCCCGTTTCTTTGTGCTGGCTGATGCGCAGACTTGCTAAGCGCAGTTCCTCACCGACTCAGGAAAAGGGCTATGACCCTAGCCAAGATTATCCTATCCATAGTTATGCAAAGGGTGAGACTGTTCCACTCAAACCTCAGGAGATTTGCCTAGTTAATCAGGGGTTGGTCAAGCTAAGTACCTTTTCAGGCAATGGCAAAGAGGTTCTGATGGGTTTAGCAGGGGCTTCGATGGTGTTTGGCTCTACGTTGACTTCTCTGAGTATTTACCAGGCGATCGCTATGTCAGATGTGCAGCTTGTCTACATTCCCCAGGAGCAAATCACCACATCTCCTTGTCTGGCTAACCTGCTCATGCCCAAAATTGCTCAACGGCTCAAACAAACAGAAAAGCTATTGTTGATTGCTGGACAACCACGCGTCAAAGATCGTCTATGGGAACTGTTATTGCTGCTTAAGCAAGAGGTTGGAGAGCCAGTCGAAGACGGCGTTCGTCTGAATGTACGTTTGACTCACGAAGATTTGGCGAGTGCTTGTTGTACAACTAGAGTAACTGTGACTCGCTTAATCACTCACCTTCTGCAAACTGGACAAGTTAGTTTGAACAAACACTACATTGTTTTGCATGATTAATTGAGATGGCAGTCTTTCCAAAGAATTTTCAACCCCTGTAGGGGTAGGTTTAGCGTTGAACCCTCAGATGGAACAACGTTTTATTGGCTAAACCCACCTCTAAACATCAAAGGTATCTAGCAAGCTTCAGTGCAAAGATCCTTTAATAGTAAAGACAGACTTCCAGACTCAGTTTGTCCCCACCGGGATCTAGTGCCTCCATCACGGCAGGCGTAACGTCAATAATTCCCCAGCCTGGATTGTAATCATTAACCTCAACAGTCACTTCTAACCCATTATCCAGGTTCTGAACAACAACATAGGTGCCATTAGGAATGTAGCTAGAAGCCGCAGTGTACGCACCCGGATCAAATGATTCACCGCTACTAGTCACTTCGCCCGTGTCGTAATAAGTTGCAGTGCCGCACTCCTCCTCATGTGCTTGGATTGGCTCCACTAGCAGCACAACAGAGCAAGTTAGAATACTACTGGCTAAGATCTTCCTGAGCAGTTTTCTTGATAGTGAGTGGAAATGAGACTGCCAGCTGCAGCAATGTGAGGGGCAAACGACTGTACTAAGTATGTGATCCTGCTTCATATCTTGACTCAATATGACAACATTACAAAGGGCTGAGAGCTATAGTACATGACTTAGCTCTCAGCCCTAAATAATTTGGTTGGCACCGCAGGTGCAACTCTTCTAACCGTTCTTACCTTAAGCCTCTCCCGCGGGAGAGGAACTTAAGGGACCGCTATTGCTATGTGGCTATTAGCGAACAGAAGAGGCCATTCTGTCTTGAATCCGGCTCTTGGACTGCTTAAAGCGTGTTGCCATCTGCTCTTGCTGGTCTTCAGAGCAGTTGTTGCGAATCGCAGAGAACATGGTGCTCTCTTCCTGACGGACGTGATCCATCACGATTTCTCGGAGGTTCTCCACCTTGGACTTAAACTCAGGTGAGGAAGGACTGGTGCTCTTGATGTCATCCAGGATTGCCTTCATCTGAGCCTGCTCGTCATAAAGCTCCTGAGTGTCACCCTCTCCGTAGAACGGACGCACAGCGGGGTAGACAACCTCTTCCTCAGCTTCAGAGTGAGCAGTCAAGTCTTTGTAGAGCTGCCCAAAGTATTCCTGAATCTTCTGAGGATCGTTGCTGCCTGCGATCTCCATAAACAGGGTGTTTGCTTTCTGGTGATCCATCCGGATGATGTCCTGGATGTTCATGTCGGACTTGTCAGAGGTTTGAGTGACAGCACTGCCTACGACACCGCTAAAGGCAGCGATCGCATCTTGAACACGACCCCAGAGTCCTTGATCAGGCTCTTTGCCAGTCAATTCACGCACACCGATTACTTCGATGATGCCTTTGAGTTGCTCTTGGTGAGCGCGGTTCTCAAAGTTAACAGTGTTGAGCGGGGCGATCGCCGCTTCGATGTCTGCACCAACAACCTGAGCGCACTTGTGAACCAACAAGCCCATCATAGTTTGAGCATGCTTCAACAACTCATGCTGAGCTACCTTCTCTAGCATGGTTAGCTCAGAGCCTTGCATCAGCTGCCGAGTTTTTTCGATCATTTGCTGAGTCGTTTGCTTGGGCTCTGCTTTGTTGCCATACTGAACAACAACAGTTTCCAAAATCCCTTTGTTCTTCTGGTCGTCCTCAAGCATGTTCTGAAAACGCTTGCGAAGCTCACCGTCAGAAGCAGCGGTTAAAAAGTTTTGTTCATTAGAAATCAATAAATCCTGCATAGCCAGCATTTCTGCTAGCTTCATAGCAATTGCAGAGCGCTTTGTATCTTCTAAAGATGTTACCATCGTTGTTCTCCTTCTCTTGCACAATTAAAATGTGCGTTCTTATTAAAAAGTGACATTTGCTGATAGCAACTTCATCATCCTTTTGACTGACTGTCTCGTCAGCCTTTAGTCCCCTAAGCAAATGTTGAAAAGATTAGCCTGGAGCTTGTGATCGCGCTAGAAAAAGGCATTGGGTCAGGATCTCAAGGTTTTCCTGCTAAATGCTTTTCTCTTACAGAAGGCATTTTCTACTGCTCAAATACCTTCTGATTGTCTCTGCACATCCTGCTACAAGAATTTGTAGAATAGAGCCTCTACTTCACCCTCATGACAGATGTAAAACTCATTGCCAGGCTCCAAAGTTGGAAATTGATTTATGATTGCAAGAATAATTAAAGGCTAATTTATAACCTCTGGTGAGTATCCTTGTTTACGCTGCTTTTATGTTCTCGCAATAATTCATTAATTAGGTGATTCAAACATTGCAATACTTGCAATGTTTGTAACTTGTATAACTTGTTGCTGGTGCCCTTCAAACGTCTTTAATCAAGTTTGTTTGTTTCTTTGTTTAATTCAACGCTAGATTGAATTTCTGCAACCTTGGTTTCTGTTTCATCTGCTTTAGCCTGAGCGTCATTCGCTCGCTCTTGGGCTTCATCTGCTCTAGCTTGAGCCTGACTTGCTTGCTCTTGCAGTGCGGCAGCCCGCTCTTGGGCTTGCTTAACCTGACTGTCATCAATATCTAGGTCAGCAGATTGATCAACAGCCTTCTGCTGAACTTCGTCAGCTTTCCCCTGAATTGCGTTGGCTTGAATTTGAGCCGCGATCGCCCTTTCCTGAACTTTGTTGGCTTTGATTTCAGCCAGCGCTGCTCTCAACTGAATAGCATTCTGTCTAAGTTCTTCAACATTGGTTTCAGAAACTTCAGCCCTAGTCTTGAGCAGTTGAATTTCTTGTTGAAGCTTGATGATTTCGCTTCGGGTTCTCTCATCTTCTGCAATCATGGAGCCTAGTTCAGCAACGATCGCATCTAAAAAACTGTGGGTGTCCATCGTTGAAGTCCTCGCGCCTGTAGTTTCAACTAATCATCAGAAGGTACTGCCATGATTTTACAGTTAGGGGTGCGTGCCCGTAGATTAACTGTAAAAGCGACTCAATCGAGTGCTCACAACGACTCTGCCAACCAACTCTGCCATTAGAGTAATTGAGAAGTGCTTTTAGAAGATGGTTATATAGAGAACAGCATGCGAGAAATGTGCGGTAAATCGCAAAGATTGGCAAAAAACGACTCAATTAAATAGGCAGCATCCAGCAATGACAAACTCTCCTCCCCCGCCTCCAGGTTCTACCCCACCTTCTGGCAGACCGCTTGGCTTTGATGAGCTGATCAGCATTGTGATTGCTTTTCTAGTGCTTGGCACCGTTTTCTTCTGGTCAACCAGTCGCCGAGAACAGAGTTTTGTGCTGCTAGATCCACAAATTTTGCCCCAGCAACCGGATGCTTCTGAAGGCGATCGCCAAGAAGAAGATTCTGCGGAAGAGGTTGAACCCGAGCGCTTGGTTCCATTTGGCGTAGTGCCAGGGCTGGAGCCTCAAGGGGGTCGCCAAACTAATGTAGTGGTGATTCCGGTACCTGCTAGAGAAGCCGCCGAGAGCCGTAGAGCCGCCGTGCCGTTGGATGCAAGAGAGCCTTCAGAAGACTTGGATACACCGCAGGCTGGGGGAATTGTTCCCCTTCCGGTTGATCCTTCCCCCACCGCCACACCTCCGGACGCTTTACCCGTTGGCGAACCGATTGAGTTTACGGATGTGCCATCTGACTTTTGGGCACGACCGTTCATTTCAGAAATGTCTGCGCGAGGCATCATTAGCGGGTTTGATGATGGCACCTTCCGCCCCAATCAACCCATTACTCGGGCAGAGTTTGCTGCCATGTTGCGGGAAGCGTTTGGGCAAGAACCTGATAAGCGATCGGCTCCTACCTTTGGTGATGTACCTGCTGATTTTTGGGCCGCTTCAGCCATCCAAAAGTCTTATCAAATTGGTTATATCGAAGGCTATCCAGGCAATGTGTTTCAGCCGACTCAGCAGATTCCCAGAGTGCAGGCATTGGTTGCACTAGCGACAGGTCTAGGACTCAATGCGCCTGCCGACTCGACTGGAATTGAGCAAACCTACCAGGATGCTGAGCAAATTCCTGATTATGCCACAGGCAAAATAGCCGCTGCGACAGAGTCTAGATTAGTCGTAAATCACCCCAATCCACAGACCCTAGAGCCAAACCAGAACGCGACCAGAGCCGAAGTTGCAGCATTCATCCATCAAGCCCTCGTTCAATCAGGAAGAGTTGAACCCGTTGAGTCGCAGTTCATCGTGCAGCCATAGCATGATGGGTTGCTAAATATAGCAGTAGTCACTTACTCCTTTCCCACTAAAAAATCAGGGATGCACTCTCGCGACGCGGGGGTGCCCTTCCATCTGTAGCCTCTTTATTAGAGAAACCTTATTAGACGCATGATCGGGGGAAGCTTGCGCTAGCCTGGAGAAAATATAGAAGCTGTCGAGGAAACTGTTGTGGTTACTAGCTTATCTGCACCCCAGTCAATTGAAGCGGTTTTGGGTGACGAAGCAGAAGATTTACTCACCCATCGTGCCAAGGTTTCTAAGGATATGCTGCATCTACCTGGTCCAGACTGGGTAGACCGGATTTTTGCTCAAACCGATCGCTCTCCCCAAGTGCTTCGCAGCCTTCAGCAGCTTTACTCGTCCGGCCGGTTGGCTAACACGGGCTACCTGTCGATCCTTCCTGTTGACCAGGGGATCGAGCATTCTGCGGCAGCATCGTTTGCGCCTAACCCCATGTACTTTGACAGTGAGAATATTGTGAAACTGGCGATCGCCGCCGAGTGCAATGCTGTCGCTACTACATTAGGAGTTTTGGGCAGCGTCTCTCGCAAATACGCCCACAAAATTCCCTTTATCGTCAAGCTCAACCACAACGAACTGCTGACCTACCCTAACCAGTTTGACCAGATTATGTTTGCCTCTGTCGAGCAAGCCTGGAATCTGGGCGCAGTCGCAGTCGGAGCCACCATTTACTTTGGCTCACCAGAGTCAGCTCGGCAGATTCAGGAAGTCAGCAGAGCCTTTGCCCGTGCCCATGAGCTAGGTCTGGCAACCATTCTATGGTGCTATTTGCGAAACAGCAGCTTCAAGCAAAACGGCACAGACTATCACCTCGCCGCTGACCTGACCGGACAGGCAAATCACATTGGCGTGACAATTCAGGCAGATATCATTAAGCAAAAACTGCCCGAAGTCAATAACGGCTACGGTGCAGTCGTTGAAGCTACTGGCAGCAGCTACGGCAAAACCGACAAGCGCGTTTACTCAGAACTCACCACCGACCACCCAATCGACTTGACCCGCTATCAGGTACTCAACTGCTACGCCGGGCGGATGGGGTTGATCAATTCTGGCGGTGCCTCTGGCAAAAATGATTTTGCTGAAGCCGTGCGGACAGCAGTAGTCAACAAGCGGGCTGGTGGCTGTGGTTTGATTTCAGGACGCAAAGCATTTCAGCGTCCGTTTGAGGAAGGCGTGAAGTTGTTCCACACCATCCAGGACGTGTATTTGTCGCCAGAAGTGACGATCGCCTGACCCGCAAAAGCAAAACTGGGGATGCTCAGCATCCCCTAGTCACCCTATCGTCGCCGCTCTTGCAGCTTGCGGTAAACATCTCGGATATCTACTTTATGATGCGCCAGAGCTACGAGCGTGTGATAGAACAAGTCGGCTACTTCGCCCGCGATCGCCTCTAGATCGTCATCCTTGCAAGCCATTACCACTTCCGCAGATTCTTCCCCAATCTTCTTAAGAATCTTGTTGTCTCCCCCTGCCAACAGCTTGTAGGTATAGGAGTCGGGGTTGGGATGATCGCGGCGATCGCAAATCACCTCATAAACTTGGGATAACGTATCCGCAGGTGGAGCTTTCACTTCGCTATCCACTTGATGAAAGCAACTGCGCTCTCCAGTGTGGCAGGCAATGTCGCCGATTTGCTCCACGCCAATTAACAGCGCATCGCTATCGCAGTCATATCGCAGCGATCGCACCTGCTGTAAATGCCCCGAAGTTTCACCTTTGTGCCATAGAGATGCTCGCGATCGGCTCCAAAACCAGGTTTCTCCAGTGTCTAATGTCTTTTGTAAAGACTCTCGATTCATCCACGCCATCATCAGCACCGTTCCATCTAGATAATCCTGCACAATCGCGGGTACTAGCCCCTGCTCGTTGTACTGAATTTGTTCAACGGGAATCGCTAAGGCAGGAGAATCAGATTGGCTCGCTAACATGGGTCTGTCAAATTCGTACAAGCTACCGCTTTATTATCCAACGTTGACAACCATAAGTTGACAACCATAAAGAGCTTGCACAAAACTGACCGTTTCCAGAATTATTCAACTGAGTTGAGCAGAAGTTGCCAAACTTCATTGAGCAAGTCTTCTGAAAGGTTTGGAGTGGGCTGATGGTCGTCTTGTTCGAGCAATTCCAACTCTTCCCCACAAAACTCTAAAGCAATCCTGACCTTACCTTTGTGCAACCCTCTGTTGGGGCTCAAAATTTCACACTCTATGCCTTTAAACCAGTTTTCGCTTTGCCCAATCTGGTTTTGCATGGCTTCAACCAACTCAGAAACTTCAAAGGTAGTGTAGCCAGAAATTAACGTATTGCTTTCCTTGATATAGACAATTGCGTTTTGTTCAAGCGGCTCAAATTCTCGATTCATATCAATCCTCAGTGCAGATTTCCAGGCTGGTTGAATTCAGTATTCCCAAGCCCGAAGAGCGATAGCAGTTCCGCCTAAACGACAAAGCTCGTTGCTTCTCCCTGAGCTGCCTGCCAGCTTCGAGCATCGTAATAAAGATCTTCGAGGGAAATGCTGTAAAGGGCATCTTTCAGCTTTTGATGGAGCCGATGCCACAGGCTAAAGGTGACCCAGTCTTCGGCTTGTTCGGCTTCGGGCGAGTGACGTGGCAGTGGCTCGACTGTTTCGCCGACGGCTTCGAGGATTTGACCAAGAGAAATCTGGGCAGGCGATCGCGCTAACCGATAGCCTCCTTGAGCACCCCGAATGGATTCAACCAGTCCTGCCCGACGTAGCTCAATCAGCAATTTTTCTAGATAGGGAGCGGGTAGCTCTTGGCGTTGGGCGATCGCTCTGACTGAGGTAGCCCCTCGTTCGGGCTGCAAGCTCAGGTCAAGCATTGCCTTGACGCTATAGTGTCCGCGAGTTGTTAGCTTCATGCTAGCTTTAAACCTTCACACATCCTTTCAAGCGCTAAGTCCAGACTACTTGATCTGCTCGTTCACAAACTGAGAATACTGTAGCCTTAAATGATTTGTGCAATGCCGCAATGTGCAACTTTTTTGAAGCAGGATTTAACGCAAAATCAAGGGGTTTAGACTTTTAGTTGCACGTTGCATAAATGGGTGATGTGTATGAGAATGAGTACTTTTACAGATTATTTAGGACTGTAGCAACAGCCCTATTGCTGAACATTTAGCTTTAATCTGAATAAAAATCGAAGCGATAGCAATCCGGAATAGTTGTGGAACTCACTGCACTAGGCTACATCAGGAACAAGAATGGAGCCAGCGCTACTCTGCTTAAACCTTTCAACATCGACAAATGAACCAGCAAAATAGGTTTGAAAGGCTTAATCTACTGGAGTGCAGTATTCATAACCTGACTTGCATTGCTATAGATGAACATTCTGTCAGAACGAATTCCTTACCAGAATGTAAGCAACAATGCTGAATTGTAGGATGGCTTGACAGCCAGGAGTACTTCACATTTATATTCGGTTTAAGAAGACTCATCAAAAAGACAGCATTCCAATATAAACTCAGTGAGAAAATTGACTCTAGCAGTGTAATATAGTTTCAAAAGCTGAGCTAAAGCTAGGTTTGTAAATTCCTTGGCGATCGCCAGCTAGGGTACTGCTACGCTAACTCCTTGTTGATTAATTCAGATTTACGTTGATGAGTAAAAAGAAAAAGATCGAACCTCTGACTGGTGAAGTGCTTCTTGCTAAAGTCAAGGAGCTAGAACATCTGAGCAAAGAAGAAAAGGCTAGAGAATGCGGCTATTACACGGTCACTAAAAACGGTGTAGAGCGGGTCAACATGATGAAGTTCCTGAATGCTCTAATTGATGCAGAAGGAATTCAGCTTGACGGTAAGCAGAGCAATAATGGACGAGGTGGACGTAGCGCTAGTTACAGAATCAGCGTCCAATCTAATGGCAATTTGCTGATTGGCTCAGCTTATACCAAGCAAATGGATCTCAAACCTGGAGACGAATTTGAAATTTCTCTGGGTCGTAAGCACATTCGTCTGAAGCAGCTAGACGGAGAGTTAGTAGAAGATTTTGACGAGTAAGTTTGTCCTCGCTAGAGGAGATAGCTCATGGAAGCTTAAATCTTCTGGGGTTGCTCAGAATCCTCTCTTGATGACAATTTGCGATCGCTTGATAGAAGATTGGAGTAAGTCAGCGATCAGTTACAATTTGGCTTTGCTGCTTCAAGAGATAAGCTTGGGCATAGAGACAAATTTTGCATTCGAGGTTATCCTCCTCAGCAACGCCTAAAATTTTGTTATTGCTATCTTTAGCACTTCGAGAGATAAAAGCTTTGCTTTTACGTCCTAGCAAAACTGCAAATCAGCAACGCTGCATTTCACAGCTGTAGCCGTAAAGGTTAGGGCAAAAAAGAGGGGAGGGCAAAGCCTTCCCCCTTTTTTTACGTGAAGTGGATAGATGTTTAAACTGGAAGTGTAACGCTATGTTTCTTCCACGCTATGCCCCTACAGCCTGTTCAACGCACAAAGTTAGATGATTCAGACGATACGCTGTTTTACGACTATCCGCGCTTTGTCACCCACGTCGATGACAGCTTCATTCAGCAACTAACCAACCTTTATCAGCAGCGGCTCAAGCCCCAGACCCGCATCCTTGATATGATGAGCAGTTGGGTTTCTCACCTGCCTGAAAAGATGAAGTTTGAGCATGTCGAAGGGCATGGACTGAATGCAGAAGAGTTAGCGCGTAACCCCCAACTAGACCATTACTTTGTGCAGAATTTGAACCAGACTCAGGTGTTGCCCTTGCCTGACCAATCTTTTGATGCAGTTCTGAATACGGTTTCTGTACAGTATTTGCAGTATCCAGAGCAGATTTTTGCAGAAATTTACCGGGTGCTTAAACCGGGTGGTATCTGCATTATTAGCTTTTCCAATCGAATGTTCTACCAGAAAGCGATTCAGGCATGGCGGGATGGGTCTGAGGGCGATCGCGTCGAGCTAGTCAAGGGCTACTACGCCTCAGTGCCAGGATTTAGTCAGCCAGAAGTGATTGCAAATCAATCTTCAACGCCTAGCTTTCTGCAAATGTTTGGTATTGCTGGAGCCGATCCCTTTTATGCGGTGATTGCCTCACGTCAGGCTTAAGCCATGTCGAGCAAGTAAGCGAAAACCCATTGTAGGGGCGTTTCGCGAAACGCCCCTACAATACCTAGTTATCTACTTCATTCAGGATTTGAGTGGCGATCGCACGCAATTCTGTATGAAAAGTACCGTTGCTGGCGATTAGACAGCCCCACTGATTTACGTCACCCGTGTTGTATTGCAAGGGCGTACCGTCAGCGTGGGTGAATTGTCCGCCTGCCTCGGTCAAGATTAGCTCTGGCGCAGCCATATCCCAATCTTTGGGAGCCGATTTGCCTGAAAGTGAGAGATAAACATCCGCTCGTTGTTCCACAATTGCCGCAATCTTGCCGCCGACACTGCCCACATAAACCTGGTTCTGGCAAGGAAGCTGCTGAAGCAGATTATTGAAGCGCTCGTCTCGATGGCTACGGCTAACGACCAGTTTCAAATCTTCTATCCGGCTTTGCTCCGATACTCGTAGGGGGCTGGTAGCACCGTCAGGCGTTTCAACAAATGCACCACCGCCTAAAGTTGCGTAATAAAGCTTTTCTAACTCTGGGCAAGTCACTACGGTCAACACGGGACGCCCCTGATGAGTCAAAGCCAGGTGAAAAGCATACTCTCCCGTCTTATCAATAAAGTCACGGGTGCCGTCGAGTGGGTCAATGATCCACACCCATTCGTTGGCGATCGCCGCAGCTTTGGCTTTGTAGGTTTCCTCACTGAGGTAGCCAAACGATTCTGTCCCTAAAGCCGCCTGCAGGTTGTCTAAGATATAGCTGTTGACGGCAAGATCTGCTGCCGTCACGGGGCCATCCTTTTTCTCTTGGACTTCTAAATCGCGCTCGGTGCCATCTTGCCAGGGTTCACCCCGATAGTATGACCGCAAAATGCGTGAGGCTCCCCAGCCCAGAGAACGGGCGATCGCCAAAATATCTTCAACCGGAGTTCCCGCAATCGATTGTAGGCTCTGCACTCAAATTTCCTCAGTCAGTGTAAAAGGGTTAGTGGCGATCGCTGCGCCATTAAGGGTCTGAACTGCATCATTCCAATTCAAAACTGCATCATTCCAGCTTTAAACCCCATCATTCTAATTCCAAACTGCATCATTCCTGTTTCAAACCTCATCATTCCTGTTCAGAACTGCATCATTCCTGTTTTAAGTCGCATCATTCTAATTCCAAACCTCATCATTCCTGTTTTAGACTTCACCATTTCAGTTCAGAACCGGATCGTTCCAACTCCAAACCGGATCGTTCCAACTTCAAACTGCATCACTTCAGTTCAAAACCTGGTTGCTCAATAAAACTCTAAAACTATCAACAAAAGTAGGTTGGGTGAAGCAAAGCAGAACCCAACAGAATCCAGGAAGGTGTTGGGTTTCACGTTGTTCCACCCAACTTACACGAAAAGATTTGTCAGCAATCAGGCTCCAAACTCCATCACTGAAGTCCGGAACTGCATCCTTGAGACTCTAGACTGCATGATTAAAAGAACCATCCAAAATCTTGTCTCAACTGAACCCTAAACTCAGCCAAACATCGCTGACTATCAGCTTGCAATAAAGGCAGATGACTAAGGATAAAGGCTCATTCTTCATCTCTCCCTGCTTACCCAGCATCGCGCATCCTTACATCCAAGAACGGGTGCCAAATGATTCACAGGCTTTAGCAGCGACGTTTGCTGAAGCGGCGATCGCCTGCTCAAAACCGAGCCGCAAGATGTAATGACAAAATGCGCCGTGAAAAATGTCTCCTGCCCCCAGCGTGTCTACAGGACGAATTTGAGGTACTGGAATTGAGCTGGCAGTGCCTTCGCAAAAAGCCTGAATTGGTTCTCTGCCCTGAGTGATGGCAATGTGAGGAACGCCCAAATGAGTTAGATAAACTAAAACCTCTTTAGCGCTAGAGCAGCCTGGAGGATGGAAATTGCTGGAGCAGATTACATAATCCGCTAAGGGCAAAACTTCCTCAAATCCCGGCTTCCAGCTTCCGCCATCAATGACAACAGGAATTTGAGAAGCTTTTGCCCGTTGAGCAATTTCTCGCCCGACTTCCATCTGGTGCCCGTCAATCAACACAATATCAATCCCGGATAGGCTATCTGGGGGAATGCGATCGCCCAACGCCTGCTCCATTTGCTCCAGACCAGCCTGCGACCGGACTGCGTTAAGGGAAACGACCGCACGTTCTCCAGTTGCCTGAGTGACGATGATCGAAGAGGTGGGCAGAGGTTCCGATTGTTTCGGATTCAGGTCAGCGATTGCCACACTACACTGCTCTAAATCCGCTAGCACTAGCTGATTAATTGGATGAGCGCCAAAAATACTGAGTAGGGTGGGGCGATCGCCCAAATATCCAAACGTAACTGCCGCATTTGTCGCCGGGCCACCCGCTGCTACGGTGTAATCCAGCGCCACAATCTTCTGATTTTGGGTTGGCAATGCCTCTGTCAGATAAATTAAATCCAGAGTTGCCAAACCTACAAATAAACCGTGTTTGTTGTCGGTCATCTGTCCTTCATCTCGTTAGCCAATGACCCATGACTCAATAAAAAACAGGGGACACTTCCTGTATCACAGGAGGTATCCCCGTTTCTTGTTAATGGGCGATCGCCCTGATGCCTCGCTTAAGGAGCCAATGCACTGCCGCGCAGCAAGCTACCAATCGTTTTGGCAGTAATTTTAAGCTGCGTGATTGGGTTCGCAGGAACTACCGTCTTGTACAGATAGCTGTCAAACGTGAGTTTCTGCACATCCATGTCGGCGCACATTTCCACAAACGCTTCACGAGTCGCATCGGAACGATAGAAGACTGTTTGCAGCAGGTCAAGTACCTTGTAGGTCAAGCCGTACATCTTATCCCACCGCTTCAGGTACACCTTCAGGTCAGCTTCCGTGGGAATGCGCTCACCATTTCTGGAAAACTCCACGATCGCTTCAGCGCACATCCGAGCAGACTTAGCGGCAAAGTAAATGCCTTCACCCGAAGACTTGGTGACAGTACCCGCTGCATCGCCCACTAGCGCTACCCGACCAACCACTCGGCGAGGTCTGGGATGCTCTGGAATCGGATGCGCTTCGACTTTGATGATTTCACCGCCTTCCAAGCGCTTTGCAGCACGGGCGCGGATGCCTGCCTGGAGCTTTTTGATGTCGGCTTTGTTCACTTTCATCGTGCCAGTGCCAACCGCAACGTGGTCATACTTGGGGAAGACCCAGGCGTAGAAATCGGTGGAGACATCATCTCCCACGTACATTTCTGCCAAGTCCTGGTAGTACGCCATCTTGTCTTCGGGCAACCGGATGCGCTCTTGGAAAGCGATCGCATAGTTGTAGTCACCCGCATCGATCGCCTTGGCAATCCGAGAGTTAGCGCCGTCCGCACCAATCACCACATCGACTTGCAGGGTTTTAGCAATGCCCTCCAAGTTGCCGTTGGAATGATCAGCATAGTGGAGCGTGTAAGGATCAGTGCTGTTTGACGGAATTTCTAGTGCGTGAACGGTGCCATTGATCAGCTTTGCGCCGAGCTTGTGGGCGCGATCGCGCAAGAACCCATCCAACACTTCCCGCCGACACATGCCGATGTACTCATCGTCAGTCAACGTGCCCCCAATATTGACCTCGACGTTAGACGGCGAGATCATCTTCATCTTGCGAACGCGGCGGTCGATGATTTCGGGTGGAAGATCGAATTCGCTCACCATACACAGCGGAATGGCTCCACCGCAAGGCTTAGCGTTGTCTAACTTGCGTTCAAATAAATAGGTTTCAATTCCAGCTTTTGCTAAAGTCTCAGCAGCGGAAGAGCCTGCCGGACCCGAACCAACAACAGCAACCCGTAGTGCCAAAGGTTTTTTCTCCCATCTCTAAGGCTACGCGATGCATCGTATCACGGACTTCCAGACGATTTTTACTTCGTCCTGGAGATGTAAGCAGATTGAAATAGAGCTTAATATATCGAAATGGGGAACTAGAGCTGGAGGCTAGGGGCTAAAGAGATTTTTGAAGACCTTTTCTCGTTACAAGTGTTCACCCCCCCAACCTCACAACCCCCAATTCCCACCCCCCGATCCACTCATTTCCATCTCCCGCTTATGCCTCTCAAACCTTCCCAAGTTCGCGATATCTTAGATGCCAAACGCGAGCAGTTCAATGCGTTTGATCGTGAAACCTGGCAATTTTTGCAGCAGTATCAAGCTGCCCTAGCAGAGTTGATGAAATTGCCACCAGCCAAACTCGAAAGTATGCTGGACGATTTTCCGTTTGAGATGGGGGCGCGATCGCTAGAGCCTTTCGATGGTGCATCTAATGGCGTTTTGCCCTGCAAGTTAGTCTGGCAAAGTCGAGAGCAAAGTCTGAACTGGGTGCGCGATCGCCTGATAGGAATTTCCACCTTTGCAGTAGATGGCTCTCAAATCTATCCCGGCAAAGATTTGTCAATTCCCGTAGCGCTGGTGCAGATAGGCTGGTTTGAGAATCCGCATTTGCCTAGCGGCAGCTACAACAAAGACATTGCCCTGGATGTGATGACACCCAGTGAGTTGCAGGTCGGCAACAGCGGTGAACCCGCTGACCGTAAGGTCAACTTGCGCCGCTTTCAAATGGAAACAGAGCGGCTGATTCAATACATTCAGGAACACCCCAACTCCAATGACTGCCTCGTGTTTTTTGACGGATCACTGGTGGGCACGTTCGCAGATGCCTTCGACCGGGATTTGCGCCAAAAATATCTCGATTGCTTCCTGGAATTACTCCGCGCCAGCGAGAAGTGCCGCGTGCCGCTGGTAGGTTACGTTGATACGACCTATGCGCGTGACCTGACCGTGATGCTGCAAAAGCTCTACAAACTGCCAGAAGTTGGGGCAATTCACGATGCTCAGTTGGTTAATCCGTTTATGGAGTGGGGCGATCGCACCCCTCTATTTCTCTGTCAGCGATTCGGCATCCTTTCAGATTACCAGGAACAGCGTGACAAAATTGCTTTCACTTACCTCAAAACGACGCGAGAAGGCTACCCCACCCGCATTGAGATGCCGCTATGGATGTACGAGGCAGGCTTGCTAGAGCGCGTCATGGACTGGGTACGAGGTGAAGTGATCATCGGCAGTGGCTACCCTTACGTGATTGAAACTGCCGACCAAACCGCTGTGCTGCAAGCCGAGGACCGCCAGACATTCTTCCGAATTTTGCAAGATTGGGCAGAGGCAGCTCAGCTAAACCTGCGCTTCTCGCGCAAAATGGTGAGCAAAGTCCGTCGCCGCTGATCACCCATATCCTGTATCACCCATATTCTGTAAATAAACAGAAAATTGGAGGATCTTCCGGAATGGAGTTTAATAACTCTGGTAGTCTTTGCATGACCTTTCCGAGAAATTGGAGACGCAGGCGTTTATGCGCTGGCATTTCAGGCTTTTGGCATTTTGGTGTGGGGTTTCAATTCCGGGGATAACAGCTTGCCTTGCTTCGAGCGCGGCAGCTGTACCAAACCCAATTGAAACGGCTCTCAATTCCGACAATCCTCAGGCTGAAATTCCTCAGGCTGAAGCGCCTCAAATTGACAGTCCAGAATGGCTGCAACTGGGACAAGTTCCTGCTGGTCCAGAAACTTTGCCCGACCCAGACGATCGCTTCTTGCAGCCAGCTCCTGCTCCAATTCCGGTCACACCTGAGGAAGAAACTCCGGTCGCACCTGTTGAGGGAACAGAGACACCAGAACCAGAGCCAGAGCCAGAGCCAGGATCAGAAGCAACGCCACCTGTGCCAGATAACTCCTCAGTTGAAATTGAGGTACGTCAAATTGAGGTAGTAGGCAGCACAGTATTTGATGAAAACGACTTTGCGCCCGTCGTAGAGCCGTTTGAAGGGCGATCGCTGACCCGTGAAGAACTGATTACCGTCGCAGATGCAATTACTCAGCTCTACCTTGATCAGGGGTACATTACCTCCAGAGCAGTCGTAGCAGACCAGACCATCACTGATGGAGTCGTGCAGATTGTGGTGGTAGAAGGTTCGCTAGAAAGCATCGAAATTGAAGGCACTGAGCGCGTTAACTCATCCTATGTGCGCGATCGCGTTGAACTCGGAGCCAGCACTCCACTCAACCAAGCAGAACTAGAAGACCAACTGCGCCTCCTGCGGCTAGACCCGCTGTTTGACAATGTAGAAGCCAGCCTCCGAGCAGGAAGTGGCTTGGGTCAAAGCATTCTCACGGTGAGAGTGACCGAAGCAGACCCATTTGTCAGCAGTTTCAGCATTGATAACTTCTCTCCCCCTGGCATTGGTTCCGAGCGACTTGGCGTTGACTTGCGCTATCGCAGCCCGACGGGGTTGGGTGATGAATTGGCGGCTGCGTACTATCGCTCAACGACGGGCGGATCTAACATTCTTGACTTTAGCTATCGGGTGCCGCTCAATCCGATGAATGGCACGCTTCAGCTTCGCTACTCACCGACTGACTATCGCGTGACTGACCCAGAATTTTCATTTCTGAACATTGAAGGAAATTCTGATCTGTACGAAATCAGTTTCCGCCAACCGCTGGTGCGATCGCCCCGCGAAGAATTTGCCCTCTCCCTCGGCTTCACCCACCAGGACGGGCAAACATTTATTTCTGATATTCCTACACCCTTCCAGTTTGGACCTGATGAGCAGGGCAGAAGCAGCACCAGCGTTATCCGATTTGGGCAAGACTACGTGCGGCGAGACGTGCGGGGAGCCTGGGCACTGCGATCGCAGTTCAGTCTGGGCGTTGACCTGCTTGATGCCACCATCAACCCTGAGCCAATCCCTGATGGGCGATTCTTTAGCTGGTTGGGACAGGCGCAGCGGGTACAGGTGTTAAATCCCGACAACCTGCTGATCATGCAGGCAGACATGCAGTTAACCCCCGATAGCTTGCTGCCCTCTCAGATCTTTGTGATCGGTGGCGGGCAGTCGCTCCGAGGCTATCGCCAAAATGCTCGCTCTGGAGACAACGGCTTCCGGTTTTCAGTTGAAAATCGCACTGCGCTTCAACGCGATGAGGCAGGCATTCCCATTCTCCAGCTTGCTCCATTTGCAGAAGTCGGCTCAGTCTGGAATTCTGACGACAACCCCAACCAACTTCCCGATCAAACCTTCTTAGCAGGAGTGGGTCTGGGGCTAATTTGGGAGCCTTTGCCCGATTTCGCCATTCGGCTGGATGCGGCCCTGCCCCTGGTTGACTTGAGCGATCGCGGCGAAAACGCCCAAGACTACGGTTTTTACTTCAGCATCAACTTCCGACCTTGAATCTGCACCTCGACAAATAGTGCTATTTTTTGCCGAAACTTTTCATTAACCTATACAACTTGACCAAAGGATGTGATATGTTGGTAAACGGCAATCAGGGAAGTAAATTTAACGCGAAAACCGTTAGATTTAGCTGATAAGCTAGTAGCGATGGGTCGCTAACTCAAAGGTAGAGTACTCGGCTTTTAACCGATTAGTTCCGGGTTCGAATCCCGGGCGACCCATATTTCTGAATAGTGTTTCTTTGAATAGCGGAATGGCGAACTTCTAAATCAAATTAGTTGAAATTATTGTTTCAGTAAGAGCAGCTAATCAGGATTCCTAAAATCCGTTTCGCACTCGTCTAAAAAGTGCCTTAAGATTATCGTAAGATTTGAGACTGTTAAAAACTGTCTAAAAGCGATTTGATACCGACGAAGTATTAGGAGGATAATCTATGGCGCTCGTACCAATGCGGCTGATGCTCGATCATGCCGCTGAGAATGGCTACGGCATTCCTGCTTACAATGTCAACAACATGGAGCAGATTCAGGCAATTATGCAGGCTGCCCATGAGACAAATAGCCCTGTAATTTTGCAGGCATCTCGCGGTGCTCGCAAATATGCTGGGGAAAATTTCTTGCGCCACCTGATTTTGGCTGCAGTTGAAACCTATCCTCACATTCCCATTGCCATGCACCAAGACCACGGCAATGAGCCTGCGACTTGCTATTCTGCGATGCGCCAGGGTTTCACCAGCGTGATGATGGATGGCTCTCTGGAAGGAGACGCAAAAACCCCAGCCAGCTACGAGTACAACGTTGATGTGACTCGTGAAGTGGTCAAGGTGGCTCACTCCATCGGCGTTAGCGTCGAGGGTGAACTGGGTTGCTTGGGTTCTTTGGAAACCGGTATGGGTGACAAGGAAGACGGTCATGGTTTTGAGGGCAAGCTGTCTCATGACCAGCTGTTAACTGATCCTGACCAGGCTGTTGATTTTGTTGAGCAGACCCAGGTTGATGCACTGGCAGTGGCAATTGGCACCAGCCACGGAGCTTACAAGTTCACTCGTAAGCCGACCGGTGAAATTTTGGCAATCAGCCGCATCGAAGAGATTCACCGTCGTTTGCCTAACACCCACTTGGTAATGCACGGTTCTTCCTCCGTTCCTGAAGATCTGATTGCGATCATCAACCAGTATGGTGGCACCATCCCCGAAACCTACGGTGTACCTGTTGAAGAAATTCAAAAGGGCATCAAGAGCGGCGTTCGCAAGGTGAATATCGACACGGACAACCGTTTAGCTATTACAGCTGCGGTTCGGGAAGCTTTGGCACAAAACACTAAAGAGTTTGACCCCCGCCACTTCCTCAAGCCCTCAATCAAGTACATGCAAAAAGTCTGCTCCGACCGCTACGAAGCTTTTGGAACAGCTGGTCAGGCAAGCGGCATCAAGCAAGTTTCCCTGGATGATTTTGCTGCTAAGTACGCCAAGGGTGAACTCAACGCCATCACCAAGGCTACTGTTTCTGTGTAGTTTGTTGATGGGGGCGCATTTTGTGTTGCAGGATGCGCTTCTGTCGATAAGCTGTTTTCTTTAAGCTGCCATTACTTAAGCTAAAAGCAAAGCGTAGGGGACTCGCCTCTACGCTTTGCTTTCTTGTCCAATTCCAAAAGTTAGGGACACAGATGGAAGGGCACCCCTCCCATCTGTGTCCCATTTTCAGAGAAACGTTATTATGTAACAGCACCTAAAGCTTCTGTGCTCTCGTTAGCTTCCACTCAAGAATAGGAACTCTACCATAAGCTAGAGGCAAGCCAAGCAAGAGTATAAGATGCTAGTAAAAGGGTACTTTGATGGAGATTGCTCCTATCAGGCAGCGATCGCTGTCAGCAACAATCTGTTGCTTGGAGTCTTCGTTAACCAAACGACGCAAAGATCCCTTAGCAGCTAGTGGAGCCGGACACCAGAGCCGGAAATCATCCTGATTCTGCTACTTAGGTTCTCTACTACGCTCGGCTGTAGAAGATTGAAGGGAAGTAACTTTAGCTTCTAGAAAAGCTTCCGCCGTTCTTACGGCCCACGTTCCCTCCTCCGCCTTCACGGGGTTTAGCCTTGTTGACTCTGATCTCTCGACCTAGCCATTCGGCACCGTCAAGCTCAGAGATTGCCAAGTCCTCTTTGGATTCGTCCTCCATCTCCACAAAGGCAAAACCTCTTTTTCTGCCTGTTTCGCGGTCTGTAGGGAGGCTGATCCGGCTAACCTTACCGTATTCAGCAAATACTTCACGTAAGTCTTCTTCGGTAGCCTGAAAAGACAGGTTGCCAATGTAAATAGTCACGATCCTCTCCAAACCAAGTGATGTAAAGGTGCCATTCAGAGCGATTTAGGGTAGTGCGTTTAATTCGGACATACCCCAGTTCTGCTATTGAACTTGTTTCGCTGTGATCATAGCTGATCTCTCAGTCAATGACAGCAGCATGTCATAAAATCCTACCTATCTTTTTTAGGAAAGATTGATAAGAAGTATATCCAAAAACAAGCTTCTGTAAAGATGCGATGAACACCTTTCTACAGAAGCTGGGCTTGTATATTTCTGCACAGGTTTGCCAAAATACTGTCTAATCCGGGTTTGACCCAGTTTAGGAAGCGACTTACTTGGTTTACTGCCTGACTTGGCTCATATAGTCACCCCAAATTTGAGCTGCTTGAGCGCTACTGCCAGAAGTCGGTGTGTTGTCATCGTTTCCTAACCAAACCCCTGTAACTAGTTCTTGTCTGGGAATGTAGCCGATAAACCAGAGGTCTACGTTGTCATTCGTTGTCCCTGTTTTTCCAGCCTCACCTCGGCCTACGGCTGCTCCGCGTCCCGTGCCACTCTGGATCACACCCTGGAGCAAATCGGTCATTGTATCTGCGACTTGAGGGTTTATGACAGGTAAGTTAGATTCAGCATCCTGGGCGTAGTCGTAGATCACTCGGCAGGTGCTTAAGTCCTCAGGGTTGCCACAATCACTGCTATCGAGGATACGACCAATCGTGTGGGGACGATTTCTTTGTCCCTGGTTGGCAAAAACGGCAAACGCGCCAGTCATTTCTAGCAGGGTCGCTTCACTTTGCCCTAAAACCAACCCAGGGACTGGATTAAGTTCAGAGTCAACTCCCATTCGCCGAGCGACAGACACTACGTTATCTAGCCCAACTTCTTGAGCAATTCGGAGCGCAACCGCGTTTTCAGACAGAGCTAAACCTGTGTACATATCCATGCTACCTGCACCCGAACGGCAACCTGCGAAGGTTTGACCACCCCAATCTAGAGGAGCACAGGAGTAGGACTGTCCAGGTGAAATTCCGCGCTCTAAAGCAGCGGCGTAGGCAAATACCTTAAAAGTTGATCCGGGCTGTCGCAGAGCCTGACTTGCGCGATTAAACTGGCTTTCCTGGTAGTTGGTACCACCGACCAGGGCAAGTACCTCTCCGGTGCTGGAGTTGAGCGTGACGATCGCCCCTTGAGAAAAGCCATAGTTTAATCCATCGTTTCCCACTGCACCCTGAAGGCTAGTTTCCGCCTGAGCTTGAATTTGGGGATCAAGACTGCTTTCAACGATGAAGTTTCCTTCTTGAGCCAACTCTGCGCCTAAAAGCGTCTCCAATTCGTTAAAAACTTGACCATAAAAGTAGGGCGCGATTGTGCTTTCCAGTTCTTCGATCGCCTCTGGATTAATCTCGATGCGCGATCGCCTGGCCCGCTGAGCTTCTTCCTGGCTGACCATGCCTTGAGCTGCCATGCGAGTGAGGATGCGATCGCGCAGTTCCACAGCGGCTTGATAGTCCTGAACCGGGTTAAAGCTGTTGGGTGCTGGCAAAATTCCTACCAGTGTGGCGGCTTCAGACAGCGTCAGGTCAGCGGCAGATTTTCCAAAATAAAACTGAGCCGCATCCTCAAATCCATAGTTACCGTTACCTAAATAAACCCGGTTTAAGTAGGTCAGCATGAGGAAATCTTTGCTATGGAAAGTTTCCAGCTTTAGCGCAACGATCGCCTCACGAATTTTGCGACCTGCCGAGTCTTCCCGCCCGACATATTCCTGGAAGATGCTGCGAGCAAGCTGCTGAGTAACGGTGCTGGCACCTTCGCGAATTTCACCGCTAGAAACGTTCGTCACCAAAGCACGCAGGATGCCGATTGGGTCAACGCCCAGATGCCAGTTAAACCGAGAATCTTCAGAGGCAATGACGGCATCTGGCAGATAGGGCGAAAAGTTGGATAGTTGCTCTAGCTCCAGGTGTGCCTCATTCCGAATCGGCTGTAGAGGGGTTTGACCGTCGCGGGCTAGAACAACGACCGGACCTTGAACCGATTCGGGCAGGGGGCGAACGGAGAAACGTTGCCATTCCACCCCAATCCACATCGCGACAAGAGCAGTTGCTCCGGTTAGTCCATATAGCCCATACTGCGCTGTTTTGATGTACCAGGGAGGCGGATAAACGTATTGAACGCGCACAGAAGCCGCTAACTCTGGCGGCCCCAACGTAAAAACGTCGCCATGGCGCAGGGTCGTCTCGGTGACTCTGCGTTTGCCGCGATAGATACCATTAGTGGAGTTTTCGTCCTTAATCTTGAAAGCGGCGTTGCCCTGTTTGCTGTCACGCGTAAGGGAGAGGTGAATCTGGCTGATCACCGGATTTCGCACCACAATGTCGCAAGATTTAGAGCTGCGTCCCAGCAGGTAGCGATCGCCCAGCAGTGGATAAACCTCAGCTTTGTCTGCGTCTGCCTCCTGCACCCACAGTTCTGGTACCTTTGCGTCTGGCTTCAGCGCAAGTTTAGAAAAATCGACCCTTGCCTGAACAGTTTGCACAGCCTGAGTGATAGCACCCAGCAAAGTTTTTGGTGAATTGGGTGGTTTTTGAGGCGACTGAGGAGGAGTCATGCGACGTTAGGGCAAAAGTTATACAGAAGATAAAAACAGCTAAATCTGCGAGGGTTTCGGACTGCACTTCCAACCATTCTACTTGTTGTATCAGGGTGGGCAAATCCAAACTGCTCGGTGACGCGTATATCTTTCTAGATTGGCAAGGGTAAGTTGGCACTTCACCCTGAGGGAAGCAGCTTTGCGGCTGTTCCTCTGGTTTTTGCGTTCGTAGTCTAGCTTGTCGTGAAGCCTGTCGAGCCTAAATCAATTATTTGCTTACCTGCTGAGTCTAGAGGAGAACTGGATCTATTATGACGAAAGAGAATTTTTTGCTGATTGGACCTACTTCCCACCGCAGTATTTCTCGACGGGGTGTGCTATTTGGGGGAGCGCTCGCCGGAGTATCAGGCGCATTGGGGCTATCGGCTATTACGGCCCGCCCTGCTCAAGCTGGACGCCGCCGCGATAGGGAAGTTTTGAACGGCGCACTCTATTATGAGCACCAGGCAATTTGGGCCTATGGCTTTGCCGCAGGTGCTTTAAGTGACACTGAAGTCGGTCAGGCAGTTTTGGCACTGGCGCTGAAAAACCAGGCTGACCACATGGTTCACCGAGATACTCTAACATCAGTGATTACCAGCCTGGGTGGAACTCCCGTGATGGCTGAGGAAAGCTATGACCTGTCTTCTTACCTGGAAGCCGGAGAAGGTGCTTTGGACTCGGATGTGAATATTGCCAAGTTGGCGCTAGCGCTGGAAGTAGATGCGGCGATCGCCTATGCCAACGAAGTCGCTAAACTCGGTGCTCCTGAATTGGTGACGGCAGGTGCCAGCATTGGCTCTATCGAAACAGCACATGCCACTGCAATTCGTGCTGCCTTTGTTTCCTTGGGCGTTGACATCCCCTACGTTCCTGCTCCGTTTGTCAGTGCAAACACTCGTGAAGCCTGGATTCTAAAGGTCTAACGTTAAGTTGCACCTAACCTCCCGCGTAACTGGATTTCTACAGGAACAACGCTTCAATTTTTCTCTCCAAGATCAGGAGGCATACAGCAATGTATGTCTCTTTTTTTAACGCTAATTCTTTTCAAGTCCGGGTATTTTGAGCGCGCCCTGCGTACACGGAGCACTCAAAATACTCAGCTTTATACAAAAAAGCGTGAATGGCGATGCGACTTCGCCACGCCACCATTCACGCTTCAAAAAATGATTCATGCAGGAAGCCTGAAGGTAAGGTCATGAGATTTACTGAAAAATTGGGAAACCTTAGATGAAGAAATAAGTCTATCTCCGGGATAGCCACTAGGATCTAAACGTCAGAAAATCTGTTTGAACGAGATTGCTTAGATATGGATTCTTCTCAGCCGACTTCCGCCGCTCAAACTCGCCAAACCCGACAGCAGTTTGTCAACCCCGAAGATTACCTGTCTTACGAGTTGGGTAAAGCCGTTCGCCAATTGCCGCCTCTCTACACGCGGCTGCTAGCCGGAAGTATCAGCATTTTAGTCGTAGGGGCGATCGCCTGGGCGCATTACAGCAGAGTAGATGAGGTAGCGGTTGCTCAAGGAGAACTGATCCCCTCTACTCAGGTACGTCCGGTGCGATCGCTCGAAGGTGGCGTAATCCGTGAGATCAAAGTGCAGGAAGGCGATGAAGTCAAACAGGGAGACATCCTGGTTGAGCAAGACCCCACCCTGTCTCAAGCAGAAGTCGATCGCCTGCAATCAGCCGCAGAGCTAGTTCGTCAAGATCTGGCTCGATTGGAAGCTGAGCGGACAGGTGAAACATCGACTGGCAATGCCGTGCAGGATCAGCTATTGGCGGCTCGGCTAGGAGACTTTGATACGCGTCGGGGAGCGGCGATCGCCGATGCAAATCGTCAAGCAGCGGCAGTGAATGAAGCCCGAACCCAACTGGCTCGACTGCAAGAAAATTTGATTAACGCTAGAGAAACGCTGGAAAATGCTCGTGAACGAGAAGCCAGTCTGCGTGGTTTGGTGGAGGGAGCCATTCCCCGATTTGACTATCTGGAAGCTAAAGATCGGCTGACCGAAGCCCAGGACCGAGTTGCCTCACTAGGGCAAGAAATCGCGGGTCAAGAGCAAGCCATCCAACAGGCACAGCAGGCTTATCAAGCGGCACAGCAGACTGCTGAAAGCCTGGAATCACAGCGGCGCAGTGAAATTTTGACTCAACTTACCCAACGCCAGGAAGAGTTGTCAAACATTGAAGGGCAGTTGAATGAAGCGACCATCAAAACCGATGGACAAACTATTCGTGCGCCTATTTCTGGCAGAATTTACAACATCGAAACGACACTGGCAGAACGCACCATTGAACCGGGTGAAGAAATACTGTCCATCTTGCCCGCAGGCGAAGACCTGATGCTAGAGGTCAAGGTGCTGAACCGGGACATCGGTTTTATTGAGGAAGGAATGCGGGCAAAGATCAAAGTCGCAACCTTCCCATTTCAGGAGTTTGGCACGATTGAGGGCGAAGTCATGCAGGTTAGCCCCAACGCCACACTCGACGAAGACTTGGGTTTGGTTTTTACAACACGAGTCAAGTTAAACCGCACTTCTGTGGCTGTGCAGGGTAAGCCCGTTGAGTTGGTTCCCGGCATGGCTGCCACCGCAGAAATCGTGACTCGCCAAAAATCAGTCCTGACATTCCTGATTGAGCCTGTGACTCGTCGCTTTGACGAAGCCTTTTCAACTCGTTGATGGGGTCTTGATGCGATCACCGACATCCTTAAGCAGCGCAAGACCTAACCGATTAAGCAATCTGCAAGTGCCTGTCGGTTTGAGAATAATTTTCCTGACGCTGCTTCGGCTATTTCCGACGCGATCGATTGGCGTATTTTAGTTTTCCTAAAGCTTACTGGGAAATAAACCCAGTCAACAGCAAGGGCAATAGCAACAGCCCCACCACAATCGCTGTTAACGTAACAGCGTCCACTTTAATGATGTTTTTGTCTTCGTTCTGATTTGAATTGCTCATATTAATATCTCCATAAACTAGATTTAACCAACAGCTTAACGAGAAATTTTATGTAGGGGCGATTCGCGAATCGCCCCTACAGGTAGGCAGGTTAAACTCCTAGCGCTGCGGCTGAGGTGAAGTGCCTCCGGGTTCTGGCAGGCGGGGACGAGGCTCATAGGGCATGGGAATGTATTGCACACTGGGGCGACCGCCGCGTGGCTGAGGATACAGATCCATCAGTTGATAAATTGAGGTGGGCATATCGGTATTGATCGGCAAACCCATTTCTTTGGCTTCTTCGACCGTGATCGGATAGTCGTGAGTGACACGCCCCGTGGTAATTGCTTCAATGATCGAATCTATTTTTTCAGGCGAAATTTTCCTTTTAGGCACTTCATCTTCTAGCAAGGTGCGGACAAAACGCTGTACCTGAGCGATCGCCTTTTGAGCAATATCCGCCATAATCAGCGTCTGGTCATCCACCTCACCGATCGGCTTGTCTTGCCTGACCCGCAAAATGCTGGCGGCTGGAAAGTTACCTAACTGGGGATCAACCGGCCCCAGCACCGCATTTTCATCCATCACAATTTCGTCAGCCGCCAGTGCCAGCATCGTGCCGCCACTCATAGCATAGTGCGGCACAAACACCGTCACTTTAGAAGGGTGACGAATCAGCGCTCTAGCAATCTGCTCAGTTGCCAGCACCAAACCTCCGGGCGTATGCAGAATTAGATCGATCGGAGTTCCGGGCGGAGTCAGGCGAATTGCCCGCAAAATTTGTTCTGAATCTTCAATGCTGATAAAGCGCGAAAGCGGAATTCCCAACAGGTTAATAGATTCCTGTCGGTGAATCAGCAAAATAACGCGACCACCTCGTTGCCGTTCAAATTCTTTCAGTGCCTGCATACGTCGCAGCTCGACGGTTTGCCGCTGCCACGCAGGTTGAACAGAGGCGATCAGTAGCAAAATCCAGAAAGTGTCGGAAAAGTTAAAATTCATGGGAGCAGTGATGAAGTGAGAGGCTATTCTTCGTAACTGTGATTCGTTGCAACTATGGGTAGTAACATCTGCCTCATTGTTTCATTGCAACCGTTTTTGCTGATCTACCTTTAGAAGAATAGACCGCCGCAGAATAGGCAACACTCACTTCAAGCCTCAACGTTTATGATGCAAAGAAGTTCCGTTCAATCTGTTGGATGATTTCTGCTGTGTGGTCAAGAATTTCCTGGCGAAAGATGCTGGTGGTGCTGCTATCGGTGGTGGCGATCGCCCTCAGTTCATGCAGTCTCAACTCGTTCAAAACCGAAGCAGCCCAGGTTCCACGAATTGTAGTCAGCAGCCTCAGCGACCCCAAAACCTTTAACCCAATTATTAACACCGAGTCCAGCGACGTTCTGGCTTACATCTACGAAGGGCTACTCTCCCAAAACGGGCTAACAGGTGAGCTAGAACCGGGAATCGCAGAAAAGTGGGACATTTCAGACGACCAGCAAAGCATTATTTTCACCTTGCAGGAAGATTTGAAATGGTCTGACGGCGAGCCTTTGACGGTAGATGATGTCGTCTTTACCTACAACAGCATTGTCTTCAACGAAAAGGTCCCCAGCAGTGTTCAAGACATCTTTCGGATTGGCGAGACAGGAGCTTTTCCAAGCGTTAGGAAACTAGATGAGCGTCGGGTTGAGTTTCGCTCTCCTGAACCCTTTGCGCCCCTGCTACGGTTTGCGGGGTTGGGCGAAATCTTGCCTCAACACGCCTTGCAGAACTCCATAGAACAGACGGATTCAGAGGGCAATCCTTTCTTTCTTTCAGCTTTGGGAACAGATACCCCTCCAGCTGAAATTGTGGGCAGTGGTCCTTACTACATTGCGAACTATGCGCCAACTCAACGGATTGTGCTAGAGCGAAATCCTTATTACTGGCGTAAAGATGCCCAAGGCAACCCGCAGCCCTACATTGAGCGCGTTGTGCTTGAAATCGTCGAATCAACGGACACTTCTCTAATGCAGTTTCGTTCGGGGGGATTAGACGTTGAAGCCATTCCGCCGGAATACTTTGCGCTGACCAAACGAGAAGAAAGAAGGGGTAATTTCACTATTTATGAGGGTGGCCCAGCGCTCAGTACCACCTTTTTGACATTCAACCTGAACAAGGGCAGCCGAAATGGAACACCTTTGATTGATCCGGTTAAGTCACGCTGGTTTAACTCACTGGAGTTTCGGAGGGCGATCGCCTATGCAATCGATCGCCCCACCATGATCAACAACATTTACCAGGGGTTGGGTGTTCCTCAAAACTCCCCCATTTACATCCAGAATCCCTACTACTTGCCGCCAGAGCAGGGTTTACCCACCTACGAATACGATCCAGCTAAAGCAAAAGAGTTACTCGAAAGTGCTGGATTTAAGTACAACAGCGCAGGGCAACTGTTGGATGCAGACGGTAATCGAGTGCGCTTTAACCTGATTACCAATGCTGGAAACAAAGTGCGCGAAGCGCTGGGATCGCAACTTAAGCGAGATTTGCCCCAAATTGGCATCCAGGTTGACTTTCAGCCGATTTCGTTCAACACCCTGGTGGATAAGCTCGATAACAGCCTTGATTGGGAGGCACTAATATTAGGCATTGGTGGAGCCGGGATTGAGCCAGATGGCGGCAGAAATACCTGGTCAGTCGATGGCAGACTACACGTCTTCAACCAGGCACCCGCACAAGGGCAAACTCCTATCGAAGGGCGTGAAGTCACAGATTGGGAATTAGAGATTAGTCGGCTTTATGTTCAGGGTGGTCAAGAACTGGATGACGAAAAACGCAAAGTCATTTATGGACAAACCCAGCGCTTGGCACAGGAATATTTGCCGTTTATCTATTTAGTCAATCCGCTGTCTTTGATGGCTGTGCGCGATCGCATTGAAGGCGTAAAGTATTCTGCATTAGGCGGTCCGATCTGGAATCTCTACGAACTTCAAGTCACTGAAAATTAAGTTTTCTAGCTCAATGTTTTTTTCTGTATTCTCAAAAATTTCTCTACGTCAAGCAAGCCTGGTGCTGCTGTCAGTGGTAGCGATCGCCCTCAACTCATGCAGCCTCGATCGCTTCAAAGCTGAAGCCACTCAGGTTCCTCAAATGGTTGCCTCCGTTGGCACTGATCCCTCTACCTTTAACTATGCGCTCAACCAAGCAGCTCCTAATGTATTTGGCTACATCTATGAGGGCTTGATTACCAGTGATGGCATGACTGGGGAAATTATTCCGGCTCAAGCAGAATCATGGGAAGTCTCAGACGATAACCTGAGAATTACGTTTACCCTGCGCGAAGGGCTGAAGTGGTCAGATGGGGAACCGCTGACAGTAGATGATGTAGTTTTTACCTTCAACGACGTTTACCTGAACGAAGAAATCCCGGCTCCCACGCGAGACGTACTGCGAATTGGCGAAAGCGGGGCGTTACCGACTGTGAGAAAGGTGGGCGATCGCCAAATCGAATTTGTCTCCCCCGAACCCTTTGCTCCCCTCCTGCTCTACGGTGGCGGCGCACCTATCTTGCCAGCCCACAAACTGCGTGAAGCCGTTGAAACAAAAAATTCAGCCGGGGAACCGTTATTTCTCTCCACTTGGGGCACTGGTACCGACCCTGGAGAAATCGTCGGCAACGGACCCTATGTCATGGTCAGCTATTCCCCCGCAGAGCGGGTCGTCATGCGCCGTAACCCCTACTACTGGCAGCAGGATGAGCAAGGCAATCCTAAGCCTTATGTTGAACGGTTTGTCTGGCAGATTATTGAGAACACCGACACAGCCCTGCTCGAATTTCGCTCCGGTGGCTCCGATCTAATTGAAATCTCAGCCTCCACCTTTCAACTGCTGAAGAAAGAAGAAAACAGAGGAAACTTCAGTATTTATCAAGGCGGTCCAGACACCAGTGCGCTCTATTTCTGCTTCAACTTGAATCAAGCCAGCCGTAATGGACAACCAATCGTTGACCCAATCAAATCGCGCTGGTTCAACACCTTGGAATTTCGTCAGGCAGTCGCTCATGCGATCGATCGCCCCACGATGATCAACAACATCTTTTTGGGATTAGGTGAAGCTCAAAATTCCCCAATTCCAGTGCAGAGCGTCTACTATCTTTCTCCACAGGAAGGCTTAAAAACCTACGACTACAATCTAGAGCAAGCAAAAGAGTTACTGACCAGTGCAGGATTTCAGTACAACAGTGCAGGTCAATTGCTGGATGCAGAGGGCAATCGAGTTCAATTCACCCTTCTAACCAATTCTGGCGGCAGACGAATTGCAACCATCGGTGCTCAAATCAAGCAAGACCTGGCTCAAATTGGGATGCAGGTCGATTTTCAGCCAATTGATTTCAACACTCTGATTAACCGACTAGGCAATACCTTTGAGTGGGACGCTTACTTGGGAGGTATCACTGCAAGCACTGAACCTCACGGCTGGTCAGCAGTTTGGGCTTTAGACGGCAGCTTGCATACCTTCAACCAGGCACCTACCGCAGGGCAGCCTCCCGTTGAAGGGCAACAGTTTGCCGATTGGGAACGCGAAATCGCTAACCTTTATGTCAAAGGGTCACAGGTTTTGGATGAAGCTGGACGCAGGGAAATCTACGCTCAGGCTCAGCAATTAATGCAGGAACACCTGCCATTTATCTATTTGGTTAACGCCTTGGACATGGCTGCTGTTCGCAATACAGTCCAGGGCATAGAGTATTCTTCTCTAGGCGGACCTTTATGGAATCTGCCTGACCTCCGAGTTGCTGAGAATTAGCTGGGCTAGGATTGGGGTAGCCCGCGTCCATTGACTATCCAGAGTTTGTTGATGTCTGAGTGTCCTCGTTGTCATCAGCCCGTTGAAGTGCAGGCGATCGCCTGCCCCCACTGCCGCTTGCCGCTCAAAGCCTTCGGGCATCCCGGTATCCCCCTACATCGTGCAGACGGGGGAGACTATCTCTGTCCAACCTGTCTTTATCATGCCGATGACACCTGCAACTTTCCCCAGCGTCCCTATGCTAAGGACTGCACACTCTACGTTGACCAGTCCCAGCAGATTCGGCAGGTCACACCCTACAAGCCAAAATGGACTTCTCTAGCAAGAAGCTGGTTTAGTCGCAACGCAGTTTGGTTCGTTGTAGGAACGATTCTATTAATTAGTATCTTGATTGCTCTGTCTTGATACTTTCTGAGTCGATTCCCAGGGAGGATTTGGAAGGTCCAATCTGTCTTTTAAGAACATCTGTTATCCAAAAATAGTAAAGGAGCTTAGCATTCGGGCAAGAGTTTTCGGGCTATTTCATAGTCCGTCTACTGAATGCTAAGCCCCTACGGGGATATTTTCTGCTTATACCATTTCTATGTGCAGCCTTAAAGAAGGTTGGTATTGCAGGGGTTACTGCTACTTGATTGCAGCAACAACCTCTCCTTCCAACTTCGCTTTTGCGTCTTGAAACTCTTTGCCTAAAGACTTCAGTTCGTCATCCTCCATGCATTCTCGGACGGCTTCAAAGATTTCACTTTCCTCTTCTTCGACGTGATGCTGAACTGCTTTTTTAAGCTGCTCAATCTTCGTCTTGAACTGGTCATCACTGGGGCTCATTGTCTTAATTTCTTCTAGAAGAACTTCTGCTTCTTCATGTTCTTCTTCTGCCTCTTCAATGAATTCAGCAGTTTCATCATATTCCCGCATAGCTGGATAAAAAACCAGCTCTTCAGCTTTAGCGTGCAGATTCAATTCCTTGTAGATTTGAGTCAAACATTCGTAGGTTTTCTTGGAGCTTTTGCTTTTTTCCAGTTCTTCAAATAGCTCTTCAACCTTACGGTGATCAGCTTCAATTAATGTCAAAATGTCTTTTGCCTTAGCCATGATGTTCTCCTATCCCAAAAAGTTATGAAAACTGTTTCATTTTTTTTAATCAGGTTTTGAGCCCGACTTCCTCAGATCATGGCACGGGAAATTTTTAGACTCATCACTCTTCTGACTGAGTCAAGAATCTACTAGATTTTAGAGAAACAATTCAGACTTTGGAGGTAGAAAAGATTGATCTGACTGAATTTGGAAATTAAGCAAAATAACTTAGTGAAAGACAGATTAAGGAAGTGCTTGAATACTTGGATAGTAGAAAGTATTCATTAAAAAAGCGTGGCATTTAGGCGAAAACTCTTGGACTATTCCAGAGTTTATCTGCCAAATGCCATGCCCCTATACATACCTATAGCTGAATGCTTTTCCCTTAGCGGTTTGCCCTCAACTTTGCTTTTTGAATGGAGTTTTCTTTTTTGCTTTAGCTTTTTCTTTTTCGTAGTCTAACTCCCGCAGCTTCTTCATAATGCGGTTGAAATATTCCTGCATATAAGCTTCTAGAGTAGTGATCTCTTTGGGCTCAATTCCAAATACTTCGTAAGTGCGATCCATTGAAGCCTGTAGTGGCTTACCAGTGGCGATAACTTCGGTGAAGGCGAGGCGATCGGACAAGTTCCAACCCCATTGGAAAAATCGAGCAATTCGGCGGACAGCCCGCAGCAAGCCGATGGGCATTCGAGACACTTTTGCTTCTTGCCCAGATAGCCGTTCACAGAGGCGAATGATTTCGTAAGCTCCCCACGCACGTGAACCTACAACCGGAAAAGATTGGTTTGCGGTTTCGGGAACTTTGAGCGATTGCACCGCAAACTTGGCGATGTCTTGGGTATCCATGTAGGCGATCGGGGAGGTGTCGCCCATCACCCAAACAGACTGGCGTTCCAAGATGGGGATGGCATATTGACCGATTAAGCCCTGTAAAAATCCGCAGGGGCGCAGAATGGTGTAGTTCAATCCTGATTCAGCCAGGAAGGCTTCAGTACAGGACTTGATCTGCATCAACGGCACATCGGGATATTTTTCTGCATCCAGAATTGAGAAAAAGATGAATCGTTCGACGTTAGCTGCTTTTGCTGCCTGAATCAGGGATACTTTGCCTTCCCAGTCAACCTGACTGATGCTAAGTGAATCAGTCGGACGGGTAGTTGCAGCATCGATGACAGCTGTTACACCCTTGAGTGCAGCAGTAATACTTTCAGGATCACGCAAGTCTCCCTTCACCAGTTCAGCGCCCCATTCCTTCAGGAAGGCCGCTTTCTTAAAACCTCGAACGAGACAGCGCACTTCGTATCCCTCATCGAGGGCGCGACGGGTCACTTGTCTTCCCAAGGTGCCAGTCGCACCTACGATCAATAAGGTCATGAGAGATTCAATAAGAAGATCATTAACTTTTTATAAGATTATCAGAAACTACTCATTTATTCCGCATTCATTTGCCTGGGGTGATGAATTGGCAATCACCAGATTAGAAGCATAGCTCTTTGTCTCAGTAGACAGCGATGATTCAACTCTCAGGGCGATCGCCCTCCTTATAAAGCTGATAGGGTAGGTATAGAGTAGGGACTGTCTTCCGACAGTTGCCCTTGTTCTTCCTTTTGTACTCCCTATGGCTATCTCGGATTCTTCTACGGCTAAAACACCGAAGGCAAAGTTATCTCAGGCAGACCGCGATCTCAACTGCACGGTTCAGCATCCAGTTGATTTGAGCAATGTTCGCAATCTGCATCGAGATATTCTCAGTGTTGAAAAGTCTCAGCGGATGGCGGAGTTTTTTAGCTTGCTGGGAGACGCAAACCGTCTTCGGATTTTGTCTGCTCTGGCAATTCAAGAGCTATGCGTATGCGATCTAGCGGCGATCGTCAAGATGAGCGAGTCAGCCGTTTCCCATCAACTGCGGGCGTTGCGGGCGTTGCGGCTGGTCAGCTATCGCAAGCAAGGGCGAAATGTTTTTTATTACCTGAAAGATAGCCACGTTCTGAATCTCTACCACGAAGTGGCTGAACATCTGGATGAGCCAGAAGAATAGCTTCAATTTTAGAAATAAGTACCTTAGATCTTCTTAGATCTGAAGTTAAGTTGCCTATGAGATCAGATGCTGTTTTAGAGAATTTTGGTGAACAAAACGTCTGTGGGGGCAGGTTTAGCAATAATGCCGTCAGCCAAGGGCAAAGATAGCAAAACCTGCCCCTACCAGAGGATAAAGTTCTTTTCTACAAGATCTCCTTATTCTTCGCCGCCTTGAATTCTCAGCAGCAGGAACCCCATTCCTAGTCCTACCAGAATTAGGGTAGAAGCCAATATTGCAGCATTAAAGATTTCGCCGTTCACTCAAGTTCTCCTGTGTGCAGATGAATCG
The DNA here is from genome assembly GCF_014696015.1 of Oculatella sp. FACHB-28. Classification (NCBI taxonomy): domain Bacteria; kingdom Bacillati; phylum Cyanobacteriota; class Cyanophyceae; order Oculatellales; family Oculatellaceae; genus Oculatella; species Oculatella sp. FACHB-28. The sequence goes on from NZ_JACJPJ010000045.1 coordinate 76,772, forward strand.
GATTTTCAAACCTATCTGAAGTATTCTAAAGCAGTTTGTAGCCATGTTTCTCACACCTACAATTCCAGTTTCCAGTACAGCGGCTCCGCGTCCTCGATTGGCGATCGCCCTGGGCGATCCGGCAGGCATTGGGGCTGAAGTTGTATTAAGAGCGCTTGCCGATCCAGCAACAACAGGCTGTGATGTGACTGTGGTCGGCAGTCGCAAACTATTACAAAATGCTTACGAAACTTTACAAAAGTCCCTGATTTCTCAGGGGCAATCAGGTAACGATTTAGCAGATCCGCAAAACTTAACCATCTTGGACGTGCCACTAGCTGAGGCGATCGAGCCGCAAATTGTATTGGGAACGGGTAATGCAGCGAGTGGTGCGGCCGGGTTTAGCTTCTTGGAAACGGCGATCGCCCGCACACTAGCAGGAGACTTTCAGGGCATTGTTACTGCCCCGATCGCCAAATCTGCCTGGAAGGCAGCTGGACACCATTACCCAGGGCAAACCGAACTGTTAGCCGAACGGGCAGGAGTTGAGCGATTTGGAATGCTGTTTGTGGCGCGATCGCCCCATACGGGTTGGCTGCTGCGAACGCTGCTAGCAACGACCCACATTCCACTGCGACAGGTGCCCGATGCCCTCTCGCCTCAACTGATGACCGCAAAGTTAGACCTGCTGCTGCTGTGTCTGCGGCAAGACTTTGGCATTGTTGAACCGCGAATCGCGATCGCTGGGCTCAACCCTCACAGTGGCGAACAGGGGCAATTGGGGCACGAAGAGCAGAACTGGTTAATTCCCTGGATCAAAGAAATGGGCGATCGCTATCCTCATATCCAGATGGAAGGACCCGTTCCACCTGACACCCTCTGGACGCGTCCTGGTCAAGCCTGGTTCGGGACTACTCAATCGTCAGCGCATGATGCATACCTGGCGCTTTACCACGATCAGGGGCTAATACCGGTCAAGTTAATGGCGTTTGACCGAGCCGTCAACACCACCATTGGGCTACCGTTTGTCCGCACTTCTCCTGATCATGGCACGGCCTTTGATATTGCTGGACGAGGTGTTGCAGATGCGACCAGCATGAAAGCAGCTTTGCAACTGGCAGCAGAGTTAGTACAGCAACGCACCACTTTGTATTAAAGTCGAGCGGTTAAGTTTAAAGAATAGTATCAGTTCTAGCAAAAGCAAGCTTTGAGGATCTAGAGTTAACGAGTTTTCTGGGGCATAGGCTGAGTCAGTCGGACATACGACTTAGGGAAGAAATAGCAATCACGCAATTAAATCAGCTAAACCCTCTAATCCAGCTCTATAAACTATTAGGGGCTTTTCGTTAGATTACAGGAGAAGGGGAAAATGTCAGGACTTGATGACTTTCGTAATTTTTATTAATATAATCAGATAGGGTTTAGCTTGAAGATAAAAAAGATTCAGTATAGAGGGCTACAAAGTCAAGGGCTTGCTAGCTGAGCTGTTCAATTTTGTCTATTAATTTTGCCTTAATACGGCAATCTTCCACTTTTATTCATTTTTCGGTCAAGGCTCTCGGTCGTCACAGTTAATACGTTGGTTAAAGCAGAGGGTGAATCAATGCTCCAATCCATTCAATACTCCATGGACTTCATTCGGGATGAAGCTCGTCAACTCGTTCAACAAGGAGTGATCAGCCGTCATCAGCCCATTTATGTTCTTTGCCAGTACATTCCCGCCCGGGAATGGAATTGGGTTGAATGTGAGTTAGAAAAAAGCAGCTTTCTGCTCCGCGATCGCATTGGTGATCTGCTGGGGCGGGAAGATTGGGATAACGATTAGTCACAAAACAAAGCTACAAAACAATCAGTCACCCTGACACGCGCTTGGCGATACTAGGCGATCGCCAATACAGCAAGTGTCAAAGTGAGTCCAGAATGAGCGTCAGGGACTTTTCGAGACTAAGATGGTGAATCTTGCTCTCGTAGTCTCTCAAGCTCTGCCCGAATCGCAGCAATTTGTGCAGTCAGCTCTTCTAAATCAAGCTGCACATCGGGTGGAGCGGCCGTTGCCGTACTAGAACTGCTAGGAGTGTTAGGGGTATCGCTGGAGTTTGTTTGAGCAGCGTGTTGAGACAAAATTGTGTCCACAAAGTTTCGTGCTTCTTGCTCCGTCATCTCACCTTTTACGGCCCATTCTTCAGTGAGTTGACCTAGTTCAGCTCTTAGCCTGTAAAGGTTTTCGTCACGACGTTGCGGATCTTGCAAGGTTTCAATTAATGATGCAGTCGCGCCCAGGGTAACGCGAAATCCTTTTTGGACAATTTGGAGAAGAGTGTCTGAGTTCATTAAGGTTTTTAGAGGCTAGGCGTTCTGTTGCCCCGATTCTACGCTTTCCAGTGAGGCGATCGCAATTGCTGGGGGCTTTCGATCCTTGCTGCGCTGGTTCACTGCTGTTCTAGATATTGGTTGATATCTTCGATCAGACGCGTCAACTCGGCTTCTGTGCTGAGACGAATTCGTTCATCCCGCAACGTGATCAAAACTTTTGCTGCAAATGGGCTAGACCATATATTCGGATTGCAAAAGATTTCTAAAAAGACATCTCCGGTATATTGGTATTCCATTGGCTTTTGGGGATTAGGCTTCCCCCCGCCCGAAGTGGCATGAGAGGCAGTGGCTCTAAGGCTATCCATTAGAGTGGCGATCGCCGCCTGAAGCGCTTTTGCTGCCTCTGGTGAAAAGTTAAACGAAACAGATCCCTCAACAAGATTCAGCCTGAGTTGGGAAGACATACAGCACTCCTCAATAAGTTAGTTATTAATAGGTCAAAAGATAATTGCAGGCAGAACTGTAGGGTGTGTTAGCGCAGGGAACACTATCAATCTTGCAGCATCCTGCACTGCGCTCAACACTTGCTCAAAAGCCCCATTTGCGTCGTCCGCCCACATCAAGGTGAACAATATGTCTGCGGTTGCCAGGGTAGACTCCCACACCGCCTGGCCACCAGGACATCACCGCATTTGCAACCTGCCGCCCAGAATATCCAGCAACAGAAATATCTGCCGCTCTGCCGCTTAAGTGCTGACTGTTTCTCACCCCACCCACCCGAGTGTTATAGGGCTCGGGGCGATACCAGGATGTAATTCTAAACGGTCTACCAATCTGGTTTCTGGCCCGCTGAAGCTGCCTTGCTAGAGCCAAAATGTTACTGACTTCTTGAGTCGTTTTAGGAATACGAGTGCCGCTTTTAGTTGCTTCCCCCCAAGTAAAGCTACCCCCCGGAATAATGGGTTGATCGGTGTAGAAAGTACTCTGGTTGCCAGGGAGTTTAAAGCTTCTCCCTTGAAATGGTCGGGGCGCTCCTGCTCCAGGGCTTGGTGTAGGCGATGGGGTAGAACTGGGAACTTGAGGAATGGGATAGACCACATCGTTGTCAAACTCGACATGGGCGTGCTGTTCGTAGACAAACCAGGAACTCAACCCTCGAATGTAGTCTTCTTGGTTTTCTAACGCAAATTTAATGTGATTGTTAAAGTCTCCCTGAGCATTGGCATAGGCATAGGACTGAAGCTCAAAAGACGCACCTTTGGCGATCGCCTGCACTTCTTCAGCACTCAACTGCCCTGATTGAAGGGGACGACGCTTAAAGAGTGTATTTTCTGTCACTTTCAAAATAAAGCTGGCTGCCTGCTCTTCTTGCGGATAGACCACCTTGCCATCAAACTCAACCTGAGCATGGCGATTGTAAACATACCAGGTGTTCATACCGCGAATGTAATAAGCTTGATTGGCGATCGCAAACTTGATGTGACCATCAAATTCTCCGTTTGCATCGGCGTAAGCATAGGATTGAATTTCTAACGTAGCACCCGCCGATACGCTGTAACTTTCCTCTGTTTCTAGCTCTGAAGCCGAAACGGGACGACGCTTAAAGACGGTGTTTTGGGTCACTCTTAAGACCTGACGCACCATAGGATGATCCTCACTAAAACGGTTATTGGGGTGATATTTTTGGCATCACTTAGGTTCTTTTCAAAAGCGGAATCTAAGCTGCGACTGCCTTGAATTCAATAGCCTTGAGACTAAATAGCCACGTAGCTCAAATCCTAATTTAATGACATTCAGCTTAAGCTCCTTGTCTATCGTTTATCTCAAGATGCCTAAATTTGAAGTCTGGCCGCGTAATGACTATTTCGCCAGATGAAATTCGCCTTTCGTCAAATACTGTCATGAATTGAGTTGGGGAGGCTGATAGTCTTCAATCATACAGTTGCTTTTAACCGTTTGAGCAACCGTTTAACCTGCTTAAACCGCCAGAATTCGCGCTCATCAATCTCATACCGTTTCTAGATGTAGCTTCAAAGAGGATTGTTGTAATGTTCAGTTGCCCTTACACAGAATTTAAGAAATTGGAAAGATAGTTTTTTGTACACAATCTGTTTTTCTTGAGATGCCGTGATTTCCGTGTGATTTTGGTGAAAAGCATTATTGAAGTGAGACAAAGCCGTGGACTACCGCGCTCAGGTGCGTCGAGTATTGCTGATCACATTGCTGCTTAACCTGCTGGTCATGTTGATTAAAGCAGGAGTAGGTTGGTGGACAGGTTCACTCAGTTTGATTGCAGATGCGCTGCATAGCGTCACCGATAGTGCTAGCAATGTTTTAGGACTAATCGCCAGTAGATTTTCTTCACCTCAACCCGACCGGGATCATCCCTACGGACATCAAAAATTTGAAGCCGTCGGCGCGCTAGGAATTGCTGCATTTCTAGGAATTGCCTGTTTTGAAATTTTGCAGGGAGCGGTCGAGCGGATCTTTGCAGGTGGGCAAGCCGTAGAACTGTCGGCGATCGCTCTATGGCTCGTGTTGTTTGTATTAGGAGTGAATATTTTTGTTGCCTTTTACGAGCGGCGGGTAGGGCAACGGTTGGGTAGCAATATTCTGATCGCAGATGCTCACCACACCATGAGCGACATCTGGATCACCATCACTGTTCTAGTGAGCTTGTTGGGTGTTTGGTTAGGCTACCAATGGCTGGATATTTTCTTAGCATTTCCAGTGGCGCTGCTGGTGTTTCGCAGTGGGTGGATGGTGCTACGAGCAAACTTACCCTGGCTAGTGGATGAAATGGCGATCGCCCCAGAAGCAATCTACCAGGTCGTGATGCAGGTACCCGGTGTGATCAACTGTCACGATATTGCTTCTAGAGGTCTATTAGGACGGCAAGTGTTTATGGAAATGCATTTGATCGTAGATGCTGAAGACGTAGCCGCAGCCCACCAAATTACAGAAGCCGTAGAAACCCATTTAGAAGAGAGATATGGCCCTGTTCGTATTAGCATTCATGTCGAGCCACCTAACTATCAGTCCAGCCAGATTAGCTACAGCAAAGAGTGAAGAATGGAGGTTTGGATCAATCCATACGCCTATAGGCAGAGGAAGACCGATAGGATAGAGAGAGAAGTTTAAGGGGGAGAAGAAACGCATGGATTTGGTTTCGCTTCAGGGATGGCTTGATAACGCCTCATTTGCCGTTCTGTTTGTCACCATGCTGCTTTATTGGGGCGGTACGGCGTTTCCCCGAATTCCCTACCTGGCAATTTTAGGAACGGGGGGAATGGCGATTGCCAATCTTTGCATCGCGACCCTTCTAGCCTCCCGTTGGATCGAAGCAGGTTATTTTCCCCTCAGCAATCTGTACGAGTCACTATTTTTTCTGGCATGGGGCATTACTGCTGTGCATCTGGTGGTGGAGAACTCGAGCCGCAGTCGCCTCGTTGGTACCGTTACGGCACCTGTGGCGATGAGCATTACGGCTTTTGCAACGCTGACTCTGCCCTCTCAAATGCAGAACGCTGAGCCATTGGTGCCTGCTCTCAAGTCAAACTGGCTAATGATGCACGTCAGCGTCATGTTGCTGAGCTATGCCGCGCTACTGGTTGGGGCACTGCTGGCGATCGCTTTCTTGGTCGTCACTCGCGGTCAAAACATTGAACTGCGCGGCAGTTCTGTCGGCACGGGAGCCTATCGCGATTCGCGCCGTCAACTCCGCAAACCCAGTGAAGCTAACCAGATGGCAGTCGTAGTTGCTGAAACGACCTCAGCCATCGAGAGTCAGGCTGTAGGCGGCACGGCTGTATTAGATGCTGTAGCAACCTCTGCTCCTGTTGCTACTGAACCTTTGTCTCCTCAACGCTTGAGTTTGGCAGATACGCTAGACAACATTAGCTATCGCACCATTGGATTAGGATTTCCGCTGCTCACGATTGGCATTATTGCTGGAGCCGTTTGGGCAAACGAAGCCTGGGGGTCTTATTGGAGTTGGGACCCGAAGGAAACTTGGGCGCTAATTACCTGGCTCGTTTTTGCAGCTTATCTGCATGCCCGGATCACTCGGGGTTGGCAGGGCCGTCGTCCCGCAATCCTCGCGGCATCAGGCTTTGTCGTCGTCTGGGTCTGTTACCTGGGAGTCAATATCTTAGGGAAGGGCTTACATAGCTATGGTTGGTTTTTCTAGGGTTGCTCGTGGGTTATGACGCATGACCTGGACAGCAATTCATGCGTCAGTGCATCAAATCATCCGGGCTAGAGGTTTGTTGCAGAAGGGTCAACATCTGCTAGTAGCGGTTTCTGGTGGACAGGACTCACTATGTCTGGTGCGGTTGCTGCTCGATTTACAGCCTAAATGGAATTGGACCTTGGCGATCGCTCACTGCGACCACCGCTGGCGATCGGATTCCTCAGCGAATGCAGATTACGTTGAGCAATTAGCTCAACAGTGGCAAGTTCCCTATTTTGGGGCGGTGGCGATCGCTCCACCTAAAAGCGAAGCCGCAGCACGAGAATGGCGCTATGGGGAGCTTGCTGAGATTGCAAGAAAACACGGTTATAGTGCCATTGCAACAGGGCATACGGCTAGCGATCGCGCTGAAACATTGCTCTACAACCTGATGCGGGGCAGCGGTATAGATGGGCTGCAAGCCCTGACCTGGCAGCGAGAGCTAAGTCCTGGGTTGCATCTTGTCCGACCGCTGCTCGAAATGACCCGGGCTGAAACAGCCCAGTTTTGTGAAACGGCTCAGCTTCAGGTTTGGCAAGATGCAACTAATCAGGATCTACACTACGCCCGCAACCGCATTCGCCGGGAACTGTTGCCTTACCTCAAAACTCACTTCAACCCCCGAATTGAGCAAGCGCTATCGCAAACGGCGGAGCTACTGCGAGGCGACATCAATTATTTAGAAACAGCTACTACTGCCCTGCGACAGCAAGCAACCGCACTAGAGCCTTCCGCATCAAACCAGTCCCCTTCAAAGGAAGATTGCTCAGAGCATCGACTCAACCGATTGGTGTTAAAGTCGGCTCACCCAGCCCTTCAGCGACGAGTCATGCGGCAATGGCTGCAACAGGTTCTACCCGAAGCCCCTAACTTTGACCAGATCGAAAAGCTCACTGCACTTATCTCTGCGCCAAACCGCACTCAAACGGACCCTTTCCCGGGAGGAGCAATCGCGATTGTCCGGGGAGACTGGATCTGCCTGCACACTAACAATCCATCAAACAATCCATAAAATGGCTGCTTATGAAGTCGCAAACTCTGGAGTCGGATTGCTCGTCAATTGCTCAATGGTTTGCTGCATTTCTGCGATCGCCTGAAGCTGATAGTCGCTAGCTTCCTGGAACTGAGCGGTGAGATTAGCGATCGCCTCCAGCTTTTCCTTCACGCTATTGAGGTTGTCCTGGGTCGGTTGCAGTGTCTCCTGATATAAGTTGACCCTGCCCCACAGTTCTGCTGCCTGGGCTTTTTGGGTTTGCCACTGCTGCTCTAGTTGCTTAATTTCATTGCGCTTTAGCTCTTGTTCACCCGCCTGATGATCGACAGTGCTCTGAGCTTGCTCAATTGCCGTCTGAATCTGCTGAATCTGTTCCTGAAGTTCTTTTAGATCCTCTGCTTGCTGCTGCCGTAGCTCCTCAAGCTGTGTGATAATCGGCTCTAAATTCAGATTGCCTTCAACAGAAGGCGGATTTTCTACCGTTTTACCTTGGCGACGGTCTAAAACTGTTTGATGTTGCTGAAGCACCTGCTCTCGATCTCGATAGTTACGCCGCTGACCGACCAGTGTTTCATTCAACATCTTGTAGCGATCTTGTTCCTCGGCTAGTTCCGTTTCTAGCGCCATTCGGTCGTACTCGCTAGCCTGCTGCATCCGCTCTTTGAGGGCATCGATCGCCTCTTGTTGCAGCGTCAGTTCCTCTTCCTGCCCGTTAACAAACCGAAAAACCTTTTCTAAATCTCGCTGCAAATCTTGTACAACCTTTTGCAGTTCGTCGATTGACATTTGCTCCAGGGTATCAACGTCAACCCTAGTTCCAACCAAGACCTTGTCTGATCCTTCTGCAATTCGGCAAATCTGCCGATGCAGATCGTCCTGGTTTTGCGATCGCACCATCAGCGCTTGTGCCTGTGCCTGCTTCAGCGTCAGTGCATTTTGCTGCACCAATAGCTCAGAGCGCGATCGCTCCAAAGCATCCTGCGCTTCATGCCAAGCCTGCCAGCGATTTTGAATATCTGGAGTCTGCTGGTCTACTTCCAACTGAAGCTGCTGAGCCGAATTGCGCTGTTGCTCCAGATTTTGCCAGTGATGGTCGAGCGTTTGCTGATACTGAGAAATTGCCTCAAAAGAAAAGTTAAGCTGTTCCCGCACAGACTCCGTTGGTGCAACCGCTCCGGACAATCGACTCAACAATTCTTGGATGTGTAGAGCCTGTTCTTCATCCAGTCCGACCGTCTGCTGTAGCTCTGCCTGACGCTCCTCCAGCTTATGCATCTCTCCGTGCAGCTGCGCCCACGCTCCCTCTAGCTCCTGGTTCTTGCGGTCAAACTCTTCCCGCAGTCGATTCACTTCTTCACGGGTTGCTTCAATTTCTTGCTGCTGCTGCTCTAGCTTCTCAAACTCTTGCTCCATCTGTTCGAGCTGTTCGCGGCGGGTTTCCATCTCCATCTCTCGGAGATTTAGCTCCTGGCTCTGGTAAGTAAGAGACTGCTTCCACTGCTCAATTTCTTCTTCCTGGGTTTTAAACTTCTCTTGTAAACGCGAGAAGTTTTGCAGAATGCTAACGAGCTGGCGACCTGCTTCACTATGCCGCTGCACCTGCTTGCCATTGGTCAAATCCACCATGACCAGTGCGCCCGCGTTGTATCCAGCGTCATCCGGTGCTGGAATGATTTCATCTCCCGATACGGCAGTCCAACATTGCTCAGACCGCTGACAGGCTAACAGCTTAAACTCAGCCTTGCCACCTCCAATCACTCTAGCCTTTCTCTGTACTTCTGCCAGATACAGCACGCCGATAATCCCCTTCCGTGTCTTAGCTTGATTCTGTTTCTATTAGCTTATTTGCGAACTCAGCTATCCAGTCTAGTTGGCTTAAATCTAGTTGGCTCAAATTCGATTGGTTTAAATCTAAATTAATTGAATCCAGTTTAAGGAGACAACGCTAGCAAAACAACCTGCTATAGCAATTTCTATAGCAATTTCACTGATTCAATTTCGCTTTCGACACCACAGTGACACCTAAACTCCACCAGATTTGTTACAGCAACATTGCCAAACTGAACCAAATAGCACCCCTGGAATCCATCAATGGTATCGTCACTTTAGGGCGGATTGCCAACAACACTGCTTCTTTTCTGATTGATCTCATTAAAAGGGAACTGAAACTTCTAAGAGGAAGTTATAGTTATATGACACATATTGCACCCTTGCCGAGTCAGTTGCTTTAGGATTGCAGTGATTGCCACAGTCAGTTACTTGGAAGTTGTGAAAGTTAGAGCGATCAGGTAGGCAAGCTTGACCCAGGTTTAGGCTGTTTTCAGGAGAGCATTTTGGCTACATGCAGGGCAAGTTGAGCGAAATCGATATCCGCAGCATTTTACAGCTCGTTGAGTTGGGTCAGAGAACGGGTGAGCTGTTTGTGGAAGCGTATGGAATGGGAAGCATTGTGGGCGATGCGGTCGGTAGCTCTGCCTTGCGACGTGCCTCTAAACGAATGAGCGATCGCTCCTGGTTTGTTTTCTTCATCAATGGTCAAATCATCTACGCTGGCGACAGCGGCGGTAATCTAACTCGGCTGCGCGACCATCTGCGGCGCTACAAAAAAACAGATAACGTCCTTGATAACATCAGCGTTTCCTCAATTGCTACCGTCAACGCACCTGAATATGGACACCTCTGGGCACTGCTAGAAAACCACATTCTCACACCCGCTCAGGGACGCAGCATCATCCAGAGCATGGTGCATGAGACCTTGTTTGATCTGCTCAGCTTTCACCAAGGCTCTTTCATTTTTGAAATTGGACCCGCCCTCTCTCCTCAACTCACCACCCTGGAGATTGGTCCGCTGCTGGTCAAGATTATTAAACAGGTGCAGGAATGGAAGCAGTTTCATCCTCACATCCAGTCGCCGGATCAGTGCCCTGTAATTTCAGACCCTACGCAGTTGCGTGAAGCTTTGAATGAGAATGCTTTCAAAATGCTAGGCAGATGGGTAGACGGGAAGACCTCCATCCGGCAAATGGCGCGCTACCTCAATCGGGACATTCTCACCGTTGCCAAAGCTATCTATCCCTATGTACAGCAAGGGCTAGTGCAGCTCTTGCACCTCACTTCAGAAGAATCTCTGTTTGGCAGACGTAACTTTGACCTGCAGCAGCAAGACAAGGTGCCTCGCATTGTTTGCATCGATGACGGAGCAACAATCCGCAAAGCAGTGGAATTTATCTTGAACGAGCAAGGTTATGAAGCCACTGCGATTAGCAATCCAGTTAGGGCGCTGAGTCTAGTTTTTCAGCTAAAGCCCGACCTGATTTTGTGTGACATCGCCATGCCAGAACTAGATGGCTACGAAATTTGCGCCATGCTGCGTAAGTCTACTGCATTCCGGCAAACCCCCATCGTGATGCTGACGGGCAAAGAAGGCTTTATTGACCGGGTAAAAGCCCGCATGGTAGGAGCAACGGACTATTTGACGAAGCCGTTTGGCGAAAATGAATTATTGATGCTGGTAGAAAAATATGTTGGGTTGGGGTATCCCGATCGCCCCCGCCCTGATCGCCTTCTCGCAGAAGCCTTGGAAGATGAGCTAGAAATTGATATTCCTTCCGCTTCTACTTCATCAAAACCTTAAGGTTAAATCCAGTTAATTATGATAAGGAGTACTTTACTTAATTTGATTAGACTCCAAGGTAGATTACAGTAGTTCTTTCCGTTGGCGATCGCGGTGAGCAGGTGGGAAGTTATGAGTACAGTTCTAGTGGTAGAAGACAGTGTGACGCAGCGGGAGATGATTACAGATTTGCTCAAAGGCAGCGGATTAGACGTAACGGTCGCCAGCGACGGAGTCGAGGCACTAGAGCAAATTCAGGGAAAATGTCCTGATTTAGTTGTGCTAGACATTGTGATGCCACGCATGAACGGATATGAAGTTTGCCGCAGGCTTAAAGCTGATCCAAAAACTCAAAATGTTCCTGTGGTAATGTGTTCCTCCAAAGGCGAAGAATTCGACCGCTATTGGGGAATGAAACAAGGAGCCGACGCCTACATTGCCAAACCTTTTCAACCGACAGAGTTAGTAGGTACGGTTAAACAATTGTTACGAGGGTAGAATTATTGCGATAAAAGCCGTTTCAAAAAATAGCAGGTGTGATGATAGGCAACCCAGATTTCTTAACAGGTAGAGGTCAAGACCAAGTTCCAGAATTTCAGGAATTAGAGAGTCCTGAAGGTGAACTGCATCTGAGGTTTTTTGTGCCTTCAGGAGATGAATTTGCCTTACCTGCAACTGGAATTCGCGAAGTCATCTCATCTTCTTCCGACCGAATTACTCCCATCCCGAATGTTTCTCCCTTATTGTTAGGTACACTAAACGTTCGTGGAAGAGTAATCTGGGTCGCGGATCTCGGTCAATTTTTAGGAGATCCAACTCCTTTAAGCACAGATAGGCAAGACATTTCAGTGATCGCCGTCGAAGATCAAGACGCTATGCTAGGCTTAGCAGTTGACCGGATTTTAGGAATGGACTGGTTGGATGTTGATGAAATTCAAATACCAACCAACGTCCCAGACGGGATGGCTCCTTTTCTTCGGGGAGAGTGGTCAACAGGAAAAGAATCTAACCGATTTCTTAGACTGCTCGATCAGATAGCAATTCTTCGATCAGCACGGTGGGCAGCATGAACTTTTAGCATAAGCGGGTATTGCACGGGCAGGAGAAGGCAAATGGGATCAGGCACGGAGTACGCACAGGAATATCAACAGGCTGAGAAAGCCTACATGCAGGGCAGCTATGAGGAGGCCGCTGCCATTGTCGATCGCCTGGTTGAAGATTACCCAGAAGACCCAAACGTGCGTCTTTTACGGGGGCACATCTACTGCTATGGCTTACAGCAATACGAGGTGGCACTAGAGCAATATCAGTCGGTATTGGGACTCACCTCAGATGCAGAATACCTTGACTACGCCAATAACGGCATGGCTTATGCAGGGCAGTTCATCGGTGCTGGAGATCTCGATGAGGACGACATCGATGACTTTGCTGCCGATGGATTTACAGATATTGATGAGGACTTTGACAGCACCATGGAGTCTCAAGCGGCGTTTAATTCCGCTAACTTTGGTGCGCCTGCTGACAACTGGCAAGATTCGCCCGACCAAAATTTTGGTAGTGACTTTGACTTTGCCAGCCTTGATGTAGATAGCTCCGACGATATACCAGTAAGTTCTGGCTATGCCGCTGCTAGCAGCACCTCCCCGTTTGACGACCCCTTTGCTAGTGGCGGAACAAGCCATGTAGCGGGTGAAGCCGAAGCCGAAACCTTTGACGATTTTGGTGATCCCTTTACAGTAGACGAAGACTCTTTTGACTTCTCAGGCAATTCGGACAGTGTTGATCCAGATGCAGCAGATATGCCCAGCATCTACACCAGCAGTTCGGGTTATGCCAGCGATTCAGGCTTTTCGACTGGCAGTAAGTTTGCTCCTCCCAGCGACTTTGATGAATCTGACTATACGCCGCCTGATTTTCAGGATTCATCTGGGTTAAACACGCGTCCACCCACCGATGAAGAGACTCTGTTTATGGCTGCGGAAGAATCTGCGGCGACCTTTAAGCAAGAAGAAACGTTTGGTTACGCTGATCCAGACTCAGGCGAGTACAACGGTAGTTTCTATGACGATGACGATCGCACCTTTGTCTCTTCAGAAGGAAACGGCTATTCAGAAGGTTTCGATGAAAGTGACTTTGCTACCAACGAAGAGGTCGCGTTTGTCAGCGATTCCTCCGCAGGTGTAGGCAGTCGCAGCAATGTAGACTTTCTCGACGAATTTGACGAGTTTGATGACTTAGGCAGCATTTCCGACTTTGATTTGTCTGATAACTCTGCTGGCTTTGCTAGCCCCAACATCAGCTCTGGCTTTGGCAGTTCTAACAACAGCGATGGTGGCTTTGACTTTGGTGACAGTAGCGATCACTCGGTCATCCGAGAGGATGAGATCTTTAGTATCTCTGGCAGCTCCGAGCAGTTGCCAACGTTTGCCCATTCTGATAATCAAAGCTTAGATACCGAGGTCAATGTTGAACAGGGCGCTCTCAGTTTCCTGGAAAATACACCACTGGGTGGGAAGAAGCTGGTGGTGGCGATCGCCACGGGTGTCGTTTCCCTCTTAACCGTAGCCTTTATCCACTACGGCTTTAGACTCGTTACAACGAGAAATCAAAGCCTTGCTCAGGAAACCCGCGTCCAAATTGCTTCACAGCTTGATCGGGCAGCCCTGGCAGCGAGCCTGGCTGCTGGATTGGTCGGTGGCACAACTGCCTTTATCCTCGCTGGAGCAACCAACAAGCAAATCAAGCGCACGGCCGACGATTTACAGGCTCAATTTGAAGCCGTATCTCACGGCGATTTGAGTGCGCGAGCAACAGTCTATTCCAAAGATGAATTTGGTCAACTTGCGGCTGGGTTTAACCAAATGGCGCGAGTAATCTTGACCACTACCAGCGAAGCGCAGCGCAAGGCAGAAGAGCAAGAACAGGCTAAGGAAGACTTGCAACGTCAGGTGATTCGCCTGCTGGACGATGTAGAAGGCGCAGCGAGAGGCGACTTGACCGTACAGGCAGAGGTAACGGCTGATGTGCTGGGCGCGGTAGCGGATTCCTTTAACCTGACCATTCAGAACCTGCGAGACATCGTACAACAGGTGAAGATTGCGGCACGTCAGGTTAATAAAGGTGCAACAGAAAACGAAATTTTTGCGCGATCGCTTTCCTCTGACGCTTTGCGACAGGCAGAAGAGCTAGCCGTGACGCTAAATTCTGTGCAGGTGATGACTGACTCGATTCAGCGAGTAGCCGAAAGTGCCCGTGAAGCCGAGGAAGTGGCGCGTTCAGCATCAGCAACCGCCCTTAAGGGCGGCGAAGCGGTAGAACGCACCGTATCCGGTATTCTCGAAATTCGAGAAACGGTTGCAGAAACCACCCGTAAAGTGAAGCGACTGGCAGAATCTTCCCAAGAAATTTCCAAGATTGTGGCATTGATTTCTCAAATCGCTTCTCGTACCAACCTGCTGGCACTGAACGCCAGTATTGAGGCGGCGAGAGCCGGAGAAGCGGGACGAGGCTTTGCGATCGTGGCAGACGAAGTGCGACAGTTGGCTGACCGAGCCGCAAAAGCATCCAAGGAAATTGAGCAAATCGTCCTGCAAATTCAGAGTGAGACGGGCTCTGTAATGACTGCGATGGAAGAAGGCACGCAGCAGGTGATTGAGGGTACTCGGCTAGCAGAGCAGGCCAAGCGATCGCTCGAAGACATCATTCAGGTGTCAAACCGAATCGATGTACTGGTGCGATCCATCACCGCCGACACCGTTGAGCAGACCGAAACCTCCCGCAATGTGGCACAAGTCATGCAGTCGGTCGAATTGACGGCTCAAGAAACCTCTCAAGAAGCCCAACGAGTGTCTGGTTCTTTGCAAAGCCTGGTTGGCGTTGCGCGAGATCTGCTCACGTCGGTGGAGCGATTCCGAGTAGAGGCAGACCCCAAATAAGCCACTGTTTAGGAGTAGCTGAGAACCCTAGATATTAAGATTCAGGTAGTGCAAGAGTAGATTTACTTAGCTTTGATGTCGATTTAAATAGAATCGGGTAAAGTTAATCAAACAAAGACTGAATTTGAAGCTCAGTTAAAACTGGGGGCACACCACACCTGAGGTCGTCGCTTTGTCCCCGTTGAAATGCACTCTAGTCGAGGGGCTTTGCCCAGATTAATCAGAGGGACACTGCTATGCTGTCTGAACAACAACAGCGGATTATGGGGTACTTCATTGAGGAGGCGAAAGACCACCTCAATACGATTGAGCAGGGTTTGCTGAATCTGCAAAGTACGATCGCTGACCCAGAAATGGTCAATGAGATGTTCCGAGCGGCACATTCCGTCAAGGGTGGGGCAGCCATGCTGGGGCTAAACGGAATCCAGCAAACCTCTCATCGCCTGGAAGATTATTTCAAAGTCTTAAAAGAATGCCCTATTCAGGTTGACCAAAAGTTAGAAACTCTGTTTTTGCGGGTGTTTGATACGCTTCAGGAATTGCTTGAACACCTGCAAGGACCGTTTGGCTTAACCGATGACAAAGCTGAAGAGGTGATGTCGGACGTGATGCCCGTATTCACAGCACTCAACGAACATCTGGGTCGGCTTGTTAGCCAGTGCGGATCGGTGCCCCCAGAGGATGTCGATCTGGGGCTGGAACAACCTGTCGCTGCTGCTCCTGCTGCCCCCACAAGGATGCAACCTGTCTCTGAGGAAAGTGCTCTGAGACTAGTATTTCAAAGTGATGTTCCGGCTCAGTTGCGAGAGATGTTGGGACTGTTTAAGCAAGCAGACCAGCCTGTCAGTCGTGAACAGCTTCAGTTTGTATGCCGTAATCTGTCCCAAGCGGGAGAACAGTTTGAGTTAGCTCAATGGTGTGAACTGCTGGAACTTGCTCGGCGGGCGATCGCCCACTCCGACAACAGCTACCGCACCCTCGCGCCAACCGTTATCAAAGACATTAAGCAAGCCCAAGAGCTTGTTCTGTCTGGTCGTTCTGCCGAAATTTGCTGTAGCGAAAGCCTTAGAGCCTTATTGCCCGCTGAACCTGAACCCGCAGAAGGTCTGGACGACTTTGCAGACCTGTTGGCTTCAGTAGACTTTGACCGCAGCGACAGCGAACTGGAGCTACCCGACTTCGCGCTTGACACGGATGACGAGCCATTGACCGCTGCAGAATCTACCGAGCCAGACAATCTGTTTGACCAGGATGATAGCTGGTTCACCGAATCAACTTTCGTTGATGAATCAACTTCTGCTCAACAAGAGAGCAATTTCTCGGAAGCTGACCTTGGGTTTGGGGAACCCGCTCCAGAGTACAACGATCCAGGTACAGATCTGAATCTAGGGCAACCTTCCAGTCCGTCACGATTCGCAGATCATACGGGTCCAGAAGTCGGTGCGGCTGAGCTAAACAGTTTAGCTGACCTGTTTGAAGGGGAAGTTCCCGATTTGGGAATGACCTGGCAGGAGGAAGTCGTGATTGTAGATGCATCTGGGGATTTCTCAGATGCGCTTGATGCAGATGCTTCTAGCGACTTTTCAGACCTGCTGTTTGACCAGGATGCTTTGGACGACGACCTGTCTCTGCAAACCGAAATCCAGGATGATGATGACCTGTCAGGGCTGCTAAACAGCAGTGAACTCTTTGGCGATAGTTCTGGAATGAGTCAGTCGTCAGCCTTGGACGATCTAGGCGACTTGATGAACGAAATGCCTGACCAGCCAGAGGGCGATCTAATCGCGAACCTCAATGTTGAAGCCATAGTTGAAGTCACAGACGAACTGTCTCTAGATTTCCTGGAAAGCGAATTTGAAAGTTCGGATCTGTCCGATCCCTTTGCCGATGTGGAAGTAGACGAACCAGACACCCAAAGTAGTCTGCCTAAAGCAAGCGGTGACCTGGAAAACCTCACGGATCTGTTTGCCGATCTGGATGAGGATTTCACGGCAGAAGCTTCTGACCCTTTCTCGTTAAACCATTTAGATCAGGCGTTTACGGCAGAAGAACCTGAACTAGAGCAACCAGATCAAGCTCCTGAACCGTTTGCTGAGTTCCCGTTTGGTGAACTCCCTGATCCCTTCTCAGACGAAGACGAACTTTCAGAAACCCTGTCTACTAATCAGACAGATCAGGCAGATGATCTGGTTCTGGAGTTGGACGACGTTGACCTAAGCAGCTTTGAGACAGATGATTTCTCGATAGACGCAATGGAAATGGAGAGCGATCCCTTGCGGGTATCTCTCGGAGATCGCCCCTCCTCCGACTCCCCCGAATCTGCCGATGCCGCTCAAGACTGGGAAATATTGCAAGATTCCAGTGGCGACGATTCTCTCATTGATGCCTTCTTACACGACGATGCACTCGTTACCGCAGCAGCTCAACCTGCAGAGGATCTGCTAATTGAAGAAGATTTACCTCTGGAAGAGGAACTGCTGGTAGACACAGAAACGCCGATCGAAACCTTAGCCGATGATGCATCGCTATTTGTCTCAGAGCCAGATAATACGTCGCTGTTTGTCTCAGAGCCCGAGGCTCCGCCTGCCACAGATATACCCAACGCAGAGCAAACAGCTTCTTCCGTATTTGATCCTTGGGACGAGGAATTTGAGGAATTTACTCAAACTCAGGGACAACCTTCCTCAATTCACGATTTCGATGCGGACGACGACTTTTTTGACTCATTCTCAGGAGTCTCTGTCACTCAAAGCTCGAAAAAGAATCAGGCAGATGCAGATCTGTTTGCCGATCCATTTGACGACCCTATTCCGGCTCAACCCGTAACGTCGTCCCAACAGGTTGTGCCGGCCGTACCGCAAGCAGAACCAGAACTTGATTACGCTACAGAAGATGAGGCAACCTCTGAGGCTTTTGATGACGAAGTACTCGAATCAATGGCCGAAACAGATGCCGCTGCCCCAGTAGGGGTTGTTGTAGAGGAGCTATTTGTAGAGGGCTTCGTCATAGACCTATCCGAGTCTGAGGACGAACCTGTTTCAGAGCCATCAGAGCCATCTAACTTCGTGGAAGGATTTACTTCCGACTCGTCTGACTTTGTAGAAGGATTTGTCTTTGACTCGTTTGACACAGAGGAAACTGAATCTGAAGCAGAGTTTGACGGACTGTTTGAACCTGAAGCCAACTTTGCAGCAGAATCACTGGATCTCACAGCCAACCCGTCTGACCTAGAAGAAACAGGGGAAGACCTGGAAGGACTTTTTGGAGAAGGGGAAGAAGCGATCGCTCCCTCTCCAACATCCGATCTTTCAGACGCTCCTTTAGACAGCGATACTGGCTTTGACAGCTTGTTTGAGCCAGAGATCACTGAATCGCTTGAGCCAGCTACCTTCGACCTTTCCTCAGAGGGGGAAGAAGCGATCGCTCCTTCTCCAACATCCGATCTTTCAGACAATCTTTCAGACAACGATACCGGCTTTGATAGCTTGTTCGAGCCAGAGATCACTGAATCGCTTGAGCCAGTTACTCTCGACCTTTCCTCAGAAGAAGATACAGAGTTTTCTAGCCTGTTTGGCGAGACGGACGATGAAGCCGATTTGAGCGACTCATCTGCTCCAGATTCATCTGGAACTGACGATGCCCTTTTCGATCTTGGCACCATCGAAAACTCAACAGAACCTCAAGGTTTCTCAGAAAACTTATTTGATCTGGAAGACACTACGGGACTAAATCTAGATCTGACGGAATCTGCCGCCGATTTAGACTTTGACCTGGGCACAGAAACGGCTGAAACAACAAACTTCAACCTGGATGCCGAAGAAACCGAAGATTTAGGCTTCAACTTGGATGCTGATAGTGCGTCGGATCTGGATTTCAACCTGGATACCGATGATACTTCGGATCTAGACTTCAACCTGGATGCTGAAGAAACCGAGGATTTGGGCTTTAGTCTAGATGCTGAAGGAACTGAAGATTTAGGCTTCAACCTAAATGCTGATAGTACTTCGGATCTAGATCTCAACTTAGATGCTGAAGAAACTGAAGATTTAGGCTTTAACCTGGATGCTGATAGTGCTTCGGATCTGGATTTCAACCTGGATGCTGAGGATGCTGAAGAAACCGAGGATTTGAGCTTTAGTCTAGATGCTGAGGATTTGAGCTTTAGTCTAGATGCTGAAGAAACTGAAGATTTAGGCTTCAATCTGGATGCTAATAGTGGATCGGATCTAAATCTCAACTTGGATGTTGAGAGCACTGAAGATTTAGGCTTCAACCTGGATACTGAAGGAACTGGGGATTTGAGCTTTGATCTGGATGCTGATAGTCCTTCGGACCTAGACTTCAACCTGGATACTGATAGCACTGAAAGTTTAGAAGCATTGGATGAAGCGATGCTTAGTCTTGATGACGGTGCAGATGAGCAGGAACAGGATTTTTCAGCCATGTTCGGTGAAGAATCTGGGTTAGATTTCGAAACCGAACTCTCTGCGGCGCAGGACGTAGAAACTGATGAGGCGTTTAGTTTTGATGAGATGAACGTCGGCGAAGACGCAGGCATTCTAAACGAGGAAACTTTTGACTTTGACCTGTTTGGCGCAGACGAGGAATTGAGTGAGGAGGCAATCACCTCCAACGATGCGATCGCCTTTGATGAGCTAACAGACACTCCCACCACTGATGCCAACGACCTCGACCTCGGCGACCTGTCCTTTGGTTCAGAAACCGATCTGGAAGAAATTACAGGCGTTCCAGAAATCAGCGAAATGACTGAAGTAGACGTTTTGCCTGACCTTTCAGACTCCAGCCCGGAAGCAGTCGGGATTACTGAAGCGGACGACTTTACTGATTTGGATGCGCTGCTGGATGACGCTGATGAAGTGGATGAGGCGATCTCAGAGAGATACCCGCAGGGGGTCGCCCTTGATGCTGAACTCGATGCGATCGAGTCTGATGACTTCGCCGATTTAGATGCCCTGCTGGAAGAATCCACTGCATCCACTGACTCGGTTAAAGAATCAGTCGCACCTCTGCAAGACGATTTCGCCGACCTGGATACGTTGCTTGAAGATCAAGTAGCTGAACCCATCTCCCTCGATTTTGATGCTTCATCTTCAGAAGCGGTAGACGATTTCGCCGATTTGGACGCACTGTTGGGTGATGATTTTTCAGCCATATCGCCATCTACCCATTCAGCGAACCCGGCAGTAGAAGCCGTTGACGAATTCGACGACCTGGAAAAGCTGCTGGAAGATGCCGACCAAACTCTAGGCGGTTCACCGACTAGCAAGAACGCCCGCCGTCCTGCGCTCGCGCCCAATCGCCGCAATACTCGTCGAGGCGGCGGAGTTCTTAGCGACCAGACGATGAGAGTTTCGGTGAAAAACCTGGACAACCTTAACAACCTGGTTGGGGAACTCGTCGTTAACCGTAATAGCCTGGAGCAAGGACAGGAACGCCTAAGACAGTTTCTCGATAACCTGCTCTACCAGGTGCAGCAATTGAGTGATGTAGGGCAACGGATGCGCGATTTGTATGAGCGATCGCTCTTAGAAAGCTCCCTGCTCTCCAACCGTAAAAGTTATCAGCTTTCCTCTCCTGGCAACGGCGGCTCAGCCATAACCCAAAACAGCCACTCCACAGGCTTAAGCTTTGATGCCCTGGAGATGGACCGCTTCACCGGCTTCCATACCCTTTCCCAGGAAATGATCGAACTGATTGTCAGAGTTAGGGAATCTGCCTCTGACATCGATTTCGTCGTCGATGAAACTGACCAGGTAACGCGCATGTTCCGTCAGGTCACGACACAGCTTCAGGAAGGCTTAACCCGTTCTCGCATGGTGCCCTTCGCTCAGACAGCCGATCGCCTTCCCAGAGCCGTACGCGACATTTCCCTTAAGTGCGGCAAACAAGCTGAGCTAACCGTCGAAGGACGGGAAACCCTGATCGACAAAATGATTTTGGAACAGCTTTACGATCCAATGACCCATCTGGTCAACAACGCCATTACTCATGGCATTGAAACCCCAGAAGAAAGGATCGCAGCCCGCAAGCCGCCGGTTGGACGAATCACCGTTCGCACCTTCCATCAGGGTAACCAAACTGTCATTTCGGTCACCGACGATGGCGCTGGCATCAATCCCCAGAAGGTCAAAGCCAAAGCACTGGAAAAAGGCTTAATTACACCAGCCGAATCCAGAGAAATGACCGAATTAGATGTATATGACCTGCTGTTTCATCACGGCTTCTCCACGAAGGACAAAGCAGATGATTTGTCCGGTCGCGGAATCGGTATGGACGTTGTACGTACCAGCTTGAATGAAATTCGCGGTGTAATTAACATTGATTCCACTATCGGTAAAGGCACCACCTTCACCGTTCGGCTACCGCTCACTCTCAGCATCTCTAAAGCGCTCTGCTGCATCAGCAACCGTGCTCGCATTGCCTTCCCCATGGACGGGGTAGAGGACATGCTAGACGTACCCAAAGAGCGCATTCAAACTGACAGCGAAGGACGCTCCTGCATCCTCTGGCGCGATACGTTGCTGCCCTTCCAGCCGCTATCAGAATTGCTGAAATACAACCGCAGTTTGGGTCGTGGCAGTGTGTACGGCGGCAACCAGGAAGAAGACATTGTTTCAGTGGTCGTGTTACGCAGCGCAGGCAATTTCCTTGCCCTCCAGGTTGATCAAGTGCTAGGCGAACAGGAAATTGTAATCAAGCAGCTAGAAGGACCAGTGCCTAAGCCCGTCGGTGTTGCAGGTGCCACCGTGCTAGGGGATGGGCGAATCATGCCGATCGCCGATGTGCTAGAGCTAATTGACCTCTCCGTTGGTCGGATTCGTCGTGAGGCAGGCAATGCCCTCTGGGAGAAAGAGCAAGAGCCACCCGCCGAACCGCCAGTCATCAAGACCGACCCAACGGTGCTGATTGTAGACGACTCCATCACCGTTCGCGAATTGCTCTCAATGACCTTCAACAAAGTGGGCTACCGAGTCGAGCAAGCGCGTGATGGTCAGGAAGCCTGGGAAAAACTCCGTTCTGGACTGCCCTGCGACCTGGTCTTCTGCGACATCGAGATGCCGCGCATGGACGGTCTAGAATTGCTCTCACGTATTCAGAAAGACCCTAACTTGGCGCATCTGCCGATCGCAATGCTCACCTCCAGAGGAGCCGATCGCCATCGCCAAATGGCCGTTCAACTGGGTGCCAAAGGCTACTTCACGAAGCCTTACCTAGAAGAAGCACTACTAGATGCCGCACAACGGATGCTCAAGGGCGAGGTACTTGTCACCGGGGATAGCTAGTTTCATATTGCCTGATCAGGTTTAGGGGTGGGGCGATCGCTCCACCCTAAAGACACATCCACAAAAGCGATATTCATAGTTCCTAGTTCCCAAGCTCCAGCCTGAGAATTACCTAAAGAAGCTACAGCTTTGGCCATTACCTAAAGAAGCTACAGCTTTGGTCTTCTCCAAATTGAGAAGAAAGCCGGAGCTTCCAGTTCGGCATTACTAAGCTTCAGCTTGGCAACGAGTAAACGGATATCCACCCACACGTAGTCCGTCTGACTTCGGCTATCAAACAGACACCGTAGAATGGAATAAGGGACTATTAAGAAGTATTTAGGATTTTCATGGCGGATCAGTTAGTTCGAGCGACGGCAGCAGATGGAGGAATTCGCACCGTCGGCGTAATTACCACACGTCTTACAGAAGAAGCCAGACAGCGCCACAACCTTTCCTACGTTGCGACTGCAGCACTAGGGCGAACCATGTCAGCAGGGCTTCTGCTTGCCTCCAGCATGAAGCGACCCGAATCACGAGTGAACATTCGGATCAATGGTGACGGTCCGTTAGGTGGCATCCTAGTTGATGCCGGATTAGACGGAACCGTGCGCGGCTATGTCGATAACCCAACCGTAGAACTTCCTCCTAGCCCAATTGGCAAGCTGGATGTAGGTGCAGCTGTAGGACACAACGGCTACCTATATGTCGTTAGAGATGTGGGCTACGGCTATCCTTACTCCAGTACGGTAGAGCTGGTTTCTGGAGAAATTGGGGATGATGTCACTCACTATCTCGTTAGCTCTGAGCAAACTCCCTCAGCTCTCGTTTTGGGCGTGTTTGTCAGTGCTGAAGGGGTAACGGCATCGGGTGGGCTACTGGTGCAGGTAATGCCCAAAGCTGCCAGAGATGAAGCCCTAGTGCAACTGTTAGAATCTCGCGTTGCTTCTCTAGCTGGGTTTACCCCATTACTCAAAGAGGGTAAATCGCTGCAACAGATGTTTGAGCAACTGTTGGGCGATATGAATCTGGAAATTTTTCCAGAAACTCAGATGTTGCGCTTCCACTGCGGTTGTTCCTTCGATCGCGTCTTAGGAGCCTTGAAGATGTTGGGCAAGGACGAGCTGCGAGACATGATCGAAAAAGACGACGGAGCCGAAGCTACCTGCCATTTCTGCAACGAAGTATATCAGGCTAGCAGCGATGAGCTAGAACAGTTGATTCGAGATTTGCAGGCAGAAGCAGGGGCTAGGGGGTGAAGGGGGCAAGAGACCAGGAACTAGGGGTGATGCAGGAGCTTCGCTCTGATAATGTCTGGGGACATTCAATCTTCCATTCCCTAGCCTCCAGCCTCTAGTCTCTAGCCCCCAGAA
The DNA here is from genome assembly GCF_014696015.1 of Oculatella sp. FACHB-28. NCBI lineage: Bacteria > Bacillati > Cyanobacteriota > Cyanophyceae > Oculatellales > Oculatellaceae > Oculatella > Oculatella sp. FACHB-28. The sequence continues at coordinate 100,493 of NZ_JACJPJ010000045.1, forward strand.
AGTGGCGTTTTCCTCCATTGAGGAGTAGGATTGCAACTATTGCGTACTGCTGCTCGACGATCTAGGTTGCTGCGCCATTGTTGTGGGCTGGGATATGAGTAAAGATTGGGGAACACCGGAGCATCGTCCAGATTTGGGGCGAGCACATCGAATTCCTAAAAAGCTGCCTAAAGTACCTGCGTCTCGCAAACGTCCGTTGCCCCAGCAGGGGCCACCTATGCCGAAGTTGCCTGCGCCTGAGTCTTCTTTGCTGCGTCCAACTGTCCAACCGATGCCGGGAGGGCGACGATCGCCCCGTCCGATTCCACCCGCTGAGCAGTTGCCCTACGCCCAGCTTACGACAGCGCAATCGCCTCATCTTCCTGGTGCAGACTATCCAGAAGACCCTCAACAGGCAAGACGGCGTAGATTACAGTTGCCCAAGCTGCGACTTCCAACCAGTCTCAAGTTTTGGGCGATCGCTTCTGTAGTTACGCTGACTGGAGTTAGCATCGTTTCGGTTGCGCTATTGCTGAAGCTGCCTGCGGTACCAAACTGTCCGTCGATTTTCTGGCCGACTGCATCAGCATCTTTGCGGCTGTATTGCGCTCAACTGGCAGCAAACAAGCAAACGGCAAATGACTTGCTGGAGGCGATTGAGCTAATCAACAGTCTGCCTGCCGACCATCCCCTACGTCCAGAAATCAACCGCCACATTGAGGACTGGTCGCAACAAGTTTTGGACTTGGCAGAGGAAGCCTTTGATCAGGGTAAGTTTTCAGAAGCATTGGATATTGCCAACAAAATTCCTGCTGACACCTCTGCTCGTGCCCAAGTACAGGAACGGGTCGATCGCTGGAACGGAATTTGGGCAGAAGCGGAGAAGATTTACAAAGACGCAGAAGCCGCCCTTCGGCAGCAGGATTTGCGAAAGGCATTTGATATTGCGGTTGGGTTGTTGTCCGTCGATAACACTTACTGGAAGACTACCAAATATGACGAGTTGAACGGGCTAATTAATGCGACTCGTGAGGATGCAGCGAAACTCGCTGAGGCAAGACGGTTTATCGATCGAGGAGGTCTGTCCAACCTGAGCGAGGCAGTCAAGCTGGCAGAAGAAATTGGTGATGGCAGCTATGCCTATGGTGAAGCCCAAAAGGTAATCACTGAAGCGGGCAAAGGAATGCTGGAGCTAGCAGAATCAGCGTTAAATCGTCAGGATGCAGATGAGGCGATCGCCATTCTGCGTCGCATTCCCGAACGCGCCAACTTGGAGGCAGAAGCTCAAGATTTGACTCATTTAGCATCCGCTTATTCCCAATCGTGGGGCGGTACGGTTGCCGATCTGGAAGCTGCAATCGTTCAAGCACAGCGGCTGCGGCAGGGTCGTCCACTTTATGGCAGAGCGCAGGAGTTAATCAGCCAGTGGCAGGCAGAGATACAAGACATCATGCGGCTGGAAACGGCAAGACAGTTAGCGCAACCTGGCTCTGTAGGAGATTTGCGAGCAGCAATCGCCGAGGCAGAGCAAATTCCGCGTGGCAATCCACGTCGGGCTGAGGCGCGAGAGGCGATCGCCGACTGGACTCGTGAAGCTGAGACGATGGAAGACAGACCCATCCTAGATACAGCCGATCGGTTTGCTAATAGCGGTGATCTGACATCAGCCATTGAGCAGGCTAATCGAATTGGGTCGGGTCGGGCCCTGTCTGATGAGGCTCGTCAGCGGGTGCGAGATTGGACAGATCAAATTCAGCGCACTCAAGACCAGCCTTATCTAGACCGGGCGAGAGAACTAGCTGCCCTGGGCAACTTACCAGAAGCGATTGCCCTGGCAGAGCAGATCGGACAGGGACGCGCCCTCCACGACGAGGCGCAGGCAGATATTCGTACCTGGCGTAACCAGACTCTGGAGCAAGAGCGAATGCAGCAGGCCTACGAGGCAGCTAGCATTAGCACAACGACTGGGTTGCTTGCAGCAATTCGGGCGGCCGAGCAAGTTCCTGAGGACAGCCCAACTCGCCCAGAAGCTGAACAGATGATCAACCTCTGGAGTCAGCAAATTTTGCAGGCCGCCCAGCAGCAGGCTGGATACGATTTGGAGGGGGCGATCGCCACCGCTGAGAGCATTCCACCTCGTACTGAAGCTTATGACGCTGCCCAGCTCCAGGCCCAAACCTGGCGACAGCAGCTAACGGGTGAAGAGCTTTAGGCTGGGATAGTTTGTGCTTGGCACTTACCTTGGCACTACCATTTGTGTTTAGCACTACATAGAGGCGAGGCATTTTGTCTCTGTGAGGAATACCCATTGGGTTTCCTTGAGACAGATGGCAAAGTTTTGTGTCGTAGACTAAACCTTTAAAAGAGGCGCATTTACAAGTCTCTTAAAGCATTTTATGAAGGCATGGTTACGTCAAAGAAAGTCTCTACTGCTGATTTTGCTTGGAGTACTAGTTGCGATACTCGTAGCGACAAGTGCGCTACCGCTAAAGGAATGGTCAGTTGGGCTAAATGACTGGCTGCGATCGCTCGGCTGGTGGGCGATTCCCGCATTTATTGTGATTTACGTGCTGGTAAGTGTTGCAGGCTTGCCCAACATTGCGTTGATTTTAGTTGCAGGAACCGTTTTTGGTTTAGTCGTAGGCATTGCGTCTGCGTCCGTTGCCGATACGTTGGGTGCCGTTGTTTGTTTTGGTCTGGGTCGAACAGTTGCCCGCAAACGGGTGAAGAAACTGATGCAGCGCTATCCTACCTTTGGGCAGCTTGATCAGGCGATCGCAAAAAAAGGCTGGAAAATTCTACTCCTCAGTCGCCTTTCGCCGATCATTCCCTCCAACGTGCTGAACTATGGCTTTAGCTGCACCAAAGTCAATTTCTGGCAGTACTTCTTCTTTACCTGGCTGGGAATGATTCCGGTGATCGCGCTATATGTCTACATCGGCTATTTCGGCACATCCATCATCGGTGGCGACAATTCCCCTCGCTCCCTGATTCTCCAAGGTGGAGGACTACTAGCAACAGTAGGAGTCGCTATCTACACCACTCGACTAGCAAAAACAGCATTGTCACAGCCAGACGAGCAAAAGGAGGGAGAGAATGAGAAAGATGAGGATAAGAAAGATGAGGAATAAGGGATGACAACTTCCTGCCCTAACCCCCAGTCCCCAGCCCCTAGTCCCTTCCACAAAGTTGACGATCGCGCTCATCAATCGCAGGATTAGTGTCCAAGTAGTCTTTTAGCCAATCGCATCCTTGCTGTAGAAAGGTGGTTAGGTCGGTATTAGAGAGCGATCGCACCGAGTCATCTTGATTTCCCATTACGCTTTCATTAGCCCTTGATATAACGCTTAGTTCCTCCTGCTCCACTTCAAGTCCTGAAGCTTGGCGGCTAGAATCCCACAATCGCACAGTGCCATCCTCTCCTGCTGTCGCAAGCTGCTTTCCGTCAGGGCTAAATCGCACGACATTTACACCACTTTGATGTCCTATGAATTTGGCTAGTTGCTGTCCAGAAAGATCCCAGAGCTTGATTCTGCCATCTTCTCCGGCTGTCGCAAGCTGGGTTCCATTGGAACTGAACTGAATACTCGTAACTTCAACCGGGTGAGCTTTGAATTCTCCAATCTTTTCACCAGAAATATTCCAAAGCCAGACCGTGCCATCTTCTCCTGCTGCTGCAAGTTGTGTTCCGTCTGAGTGAAAATCGACACTGCTAAACTCACTTCCATCTCCTCTAAATTCGACAAGTGGCTTTCCTGACAAATCCCAGAGCCGTATCGTGTCATCTCTCCCAGAGGAAGCAATCTGAGTACCGTCAGGGCTGAAGCTGATACTGTTGACTTCTCCTGTATGTCCTTGAAACTGTCGGGACTCACCTGAAAAGCTCCACAGTCTAACAATCCCATCTTCTCCGGCTGTAGCCACTTGTCCACCACTGGGACTGAAACTGACATCAGTAAGTCCGGTTGGATAAATTCTAAGGGCAACCAGTTGTTGCTCAGACAGATCCCATAGCTGCAACATTCCATTTTCCCCGGCGATCGCAAGCTGCATCCCGTCAGGGCTAAAACTAATGTTGCTGACTTCATCTGGATGTCCGGCGATCTCAGCTAGCTTTTCTCCTGTCAAACTCCAGAGCCGGGTCACGCCATCCTCCCCGGCCGTAGCAATTTGACCCCTATTAGGATTAAAACTGATGCCATTCACCTCACCGGGATGGGCTGGAATTCGATTCTGTTCTTGAATATTTTGCAGAATGGTTTGCAGAGCCAGCACAGGACTGAGTGTTGGATATTGCTCAACAGAACGATTCTCCACCACCGACTGCAAATACCGTCCAGCTTTGATTACTTTCAACAGACCATCTAATTGAGATGAGTCAAATTGCTCCAACGCATCGTCTGTTTCTTGCTCCAATCGGTTGACTATCTTGGTATGGAGCTGTTGTTGAAACGCCTGAACTGTGACAACTGTTGCCGCCGCTAAAGTCACTAGAGCAATGCCCATGACCAGGGTGGCAATTCGGAGTCTACGCTTTGCTGTCTCATTTGCCTGAGCGATTCGCTCACTAAAATCTTCTGCCTCTCGACTTTTGCTAATGTAGTTTTTCTGCTGCTCAGTTGGCTGAGGATCTTTATTGGCACTCTGTTGCAACCATTGCTCTGCATCTTTGAGGTTGCTGCCGCGCAATAAAAAGCTGTCGTTGCGACCTTTGTCTTCCCATTCCAAAGTGCGAACGAGAATTTGAGTGTGAGTATGCAAATGCTCCAGGTCAGTATCGATCGCCTTGATTAAAGCTTGAAAGGCAGTATCAAAGTCATCATTCTCTCGAAAAAATAACCAGTTGTGACTCGCTAACGCAGGATGCAGCAAGGCTTGATTCAATTCTTCTCGATGCACAATCGGCACTAAACGCTTGTTGTGCAGCACTGCGTGCTCAACTTCCCGCCGACAAACAGAAGAAGTAATGGAATCTGGGCTGATGATAAAGACAAAAGTATTTGCCCCTTCGATACCGCGCTTAATCTCTTGCCACCAGTCGGCAGTGAGGGGAATGTCCTGCCAATCAATCCAGGCTTCTCGTCCTGTGGCTTCTAGCGCAGCATGAAGTAATTGGGTAAAGACTTTATCCTTGCGGGAGTAAGAAATAAAGATGTCGGTCATGCTGCCCCTGCTAAAGCGAGATCTGAACACAAGATACCTGTGCTTTGAGAAAAATTGCAGAGGAGTTTACTAAATTTCTTGAGCAGATGACCAGGGCGAGCAGAGAGGCGACCCCCTGCGGGTATCTCTCCGAGATCGCCCCTTATTCTTCTGGCTCAATGCCAGCGGCGCGTAGCTGTGCTGCCAGTCGCTCTGCCCGTTGACGCTCCTGTTCTGCCCGTTGGCGCTCCTGTTCTGCCCGTTGGCGTTCTTGCTTCAGTGCCTGCGCCAATTCTTCGGAGACTAGTAGCTTTTCACCCGTGTCTTCACGATAAAAATTAAGTAACTGTGCTTCAACCTGCAAGCGCAGGGCTAACGGCTCACTACGCCCATCAATAATTGATTCATAAATCTCACCCCGGAGGCGATATCCTTGCAACTGCCCCTCAATCCATTCACCTTTGGGGTCAAACAGCCAATATTCTCGTACCCCCATCTGTTCATACAGAGTTTTCTTATGGACTTTGTCCTGCTCACGGGTGCCTTCTGATGTGATTTCAAAGATGACAGCGGGTACCTGACCTTCCTCCCAAGCTTTATAGTTGTCGCGGGGTCCAGGCACTACATCAAATATCACCATGACATCAGGAGCAACGCGCAGCCGGGGAAATCCTTCAGCAAAATAAAAAAACTGGTTGCTCAACACGATGGCTTGCTGACCTTCTAGATAAAGGCGCAGAGCAGTGATAATCGCAATGATTGCATCTACATGAATTGAAGTCTCTGCCAAGGGTTCACCGTCAGAACTGGGGTAGATGATTGTGGTTGGCTCAGTCGGGACGTAGGCAGTCATGAGAATTGGCGATTCTTAGAATTAGGGCTGGTAGTTAGTCATTAGTCACTGATCATTGTCGTTGACCACTGGCTATTAGTCGTTAGGTGTTGGCTTACATGAATGACTAATAGCTAATGACCTTAATCTTATTTTGCCTTCATCAGATGTCCTATGCCTCAATCTGCCGAACAACGGTAAGAGCAGAATAGCTTACCCCTGCGGTGCCTTCACCGGGATGAGTAGAGTCTCCAACCAGCCAAAGGTGCTTGACTGGCGTACGATTGGCAAATCCAAACGGGCCAAAGGTGGGGATGCGTTGACCAATGCCGCCGACAATGCCGCGATCGCGCCCTGTAAAGTGAGCAAAGGTGCGTGGCGTTGCCGCTTCAGTATGAACCAGGGTTTCAGGAGTGAGGTGAAAGAATTGGGATAAGCGGGCGATCGCCTCTTCCGTATACTGCTGCTTCAATGACTCATAGTTGTCGCAGTGTGACCAGATTGTTGGATCAGTGAATGAGGAAGCAATTACCGTAGCCTTGCCCTCTGGTGCACGCCCATCTCCAGGATGGCTAACCGAGACAAATAAAGAATTGTTTTCACCAATTGGTCCGTCGTAGTCGTAGAGAAACTGAAGATGTGGTGGACAATCAGCAGGAATAGCAGATTGGTCAACACCCAGATACACCACAAATGCGCCCGATGCTGAAGGCAATTTTTCTACTCGTCGCTCATAGCCTTTGGGAGCTTCTGTGCCCAATAGCTGCATCAAATTTTGCACAGTGACGTTAGCGACGATGTGGTCAGCGGTTTCTGTCCAGATTTCGCCTGTTTTTTGGTTGCGAATGGCGATCGCCTTTGCCTGCCCATTCTCTGTATAGATCTGCTCAACGGTGTGACGCATCAGCAGTTTGCCGCCATCCCGCTCTAGAGATGCGACGAGGCGATCGCTCAATACCTGCATACTGCCCTGCAAATGATAAAGTCCCTGTGGCTCCTGAGAAACCCCTAGCGCAGTTGCTGCATAGAGCAGCGCCGTGTCTTCTGCATCAACTTGAGAATAAAGCTTGAGCTGAAGGTCAAGAAATGTTTTGAGACGGCGATCGCCCCCCAACCCATACCAGCGCAATACCTGACCCACCGTTGAAAAAGTATGTGGCAGCGTAAACAGCGTTCCTGGACGAACCGCCTGAACAAGCTGCCCAAAATCCCACAGGTTACGGGGCGGCAACACCGGATCGCGAGACTGAAAGGCCCAGCTATAGCGAAACAAGTCTGCCATCAGTTGCCAAAATGGTTCACTGCCTGGGAACTGCCGCTGTCGCTCAGCCTGCCAGCGATCGGGGTCACGCCAAACGCTGATCGGTTGAGTTTCTCCTGGCAAATACACTGCACAAGCCGGATCGCAAGGAGTTGCTTCTGGCAAATCAATGTCTAATTCTGCAAAGATCCGATGGTGAATTCCTCCGGGTTCTAACCCTGCAACTTGAGTCGCACCAACATCAAACGTAAACCCGCGTCGCTTAAACGTCGAAGCACACCCACCCGGCACCAGCGCCTGATCTAGCACCAACACCTGATAACCCCGATGCGCTAATAGCGCCGCTGCCGTCAGTCCTCCAATGCCCGCCCCAATCACAACTACTCGTTTAGCTTTGGAATAGGTACGACTCGACATTGGAAACCTGCTAAATACAATTTACATTCCTTAATACTCCTATCATATTCTACCCTTGGAACTTTTGATTGATAAGGTTAAGAGTAAGCAAAACCTTGGCACTGCCATTTCAATTTGAGCTTGAGTACAGCGTGAAGGTAGTAGGCGGCTTGTTCAAATCTCGCTTCGCCAAATACCCAGAATTGGGGCCTTTGTGTACTAGAAGAAGAGAAAGGTGAAATTAACTCAGATGACATATGACTAGGTTTACTGACACTTAAAGCCATTTTTGGATGAGTAAGCCATAGCGTAGGGGCAGTTCGCGAACTGCCCCTACAGGGACTTGTGGTTTATCTAAGTGGAGATTGCTGTATGCTCTATTTTTCGAAAAGGCAGTGATAAAAAGGTAGTCCATCACCCAAATCAGAAATCCCGAGTTAAACCGGATTCATCAAGACTAGAGAATGTTATGACCCAAGCAATCATTGCTCCCACTAAAAAGGAAGAACCTCTGCTGTTTGAGCCACTGACTTGGAGGGAGTTCAAAGCTGTTGAGCAGTTGTTAGACCGTCCTGGCTACCGACTGTCGTTTTTAGATGGAATATTGGAGATCAGACGGATGCCAGGAGAACCGCATGAAACAATTAAAAAAAGAATTGCAGCCTTGGTAGAACTTTACCTACTGATGGCAGGATACGATTTCATCCCAACGGGGTCAATGACAATAGAAAATGAAGCGACTGCCGTTAAACGCGAAGCAGATGAGTCTTATAAACTGTCTCCCGACCGATCGCGCCCTGACTTAGTGATCGAAGTTGTGTTTACCAGTGGAGGCATTAACAAACTAGAGGCATACAAGCGGCTGAAGATTCCTGAAGTGTGGTTTTGGGAGGACGGTGTGTTACAGGTTTATCACCTGCGACCAGAAGAGGATGGGCTTCGCTATGAGAAGATTTCCAGCAGTGAGGAATTGCAAGGAATTGATCTGGATTTGTTGATACGTTGCATCGGTATGACAAATCACGTTGAAGCGGTGAAGACATTTCAGCAGTCACTTCAGAAATAGCTGAGAATTGGCGATCGCCCTCTATCTCTCGCTACACTTCAACACTCAAGACTAGTAGGGTGAAGGCAAACGAAGCTTCATAAGTTAACTTTCGGACTATAGAGAGTTAAATAGTACGAACAAATAGCTTCTAGCAAATGCGTCAACCCCATCAGAATCAAGGAAGCCAAAGTTTTTACCAGATAAACCGTTCCTTTTCAGGACTACTATCAACCCGATTGAAGCGTAGAAAGTTTTTAGCGGGTGCAGGAGTTTTACTTGGTTTAGGCACTGCTCGACAACAGGGCTGGGCAACTCCTAACTCAAATTTGATATGGCGATCGCCCTCAGAACTGGTCGCCGTTGGGTTTGAGCGATCGCCCGTTGTGATGATGAACGAAGCCCACAACGGAGCTACTAGAAACATTCGCAGCCGTGAAATTGGACGACAAATTCTACCTGTTGCTCATGCGGCAGGAGTTCGCTATCTGGCAATGGAAGCGTTAACACAATCTGTCGCAACCGAGGCAAACCAAACTCGACAGTTGCCCAGACTACCAGAAGATGAAGCAAACTACCTGACTCATCCTGAAATGAGAGCCTTTGTTCAAGCAGCTTTGAGTTTAGGTTGGACGCTAATTCCTTACGAAATTGATTTTGAGGAATATCCCTTGTCTGACACGCTTTCGCTAGAATTTACAAACTTACGGGAGAGAGTTCAGGCAGAGAATCTAGTCAACGGCTTACAAAATCTGCCCACTAGTGCCAAACTGCTGGTCTGGTGTGGCAACAGCCATCACATCAAAATCACAACTGATGAATGGACTCCAATGGGTTATCACTTTGTCCAACTCAGCGGAATTGAACACTTTGCAATTGATCAGTCAATCACAGTCAACTGGGACGACAATCCAGAACGGCTACGCCGATTAGGTGAGTTTATGCCTGATTTGGTGAAGCAGGGCGGCACGGCTGGTTTTCTAATTGAAGAAGCGCCAAGCAGCTTACCCCTCCAAGAGAGCGGCATAGATGCAGTCATTCTTTCAACGCAAAACAAACTAGAGTAACCCCGTTTCTACATAAAGCTCTAAAGCTTTACGAAGCAGGGCTTTGCCAGCGGGCACGGTCAACCGCTTGATGCCATGAGGCGAGTAGCGTATGTCGTTGGTCATCACTCATGTTGGGTTCAAATCGACGTTCGACCTGCCACTGCTGAGCAATTTCTGCTTGATCTTGCCAGTAGCCAACTGCCAGACCTGCCAGGTAAGCGGCTCCCAAAGCCGTTGTCTCAGTAATTTTGGGACGCACCACCGGAACACCTAGCACGTCTGCCTGAAACTGCATTAGCAAGTCGTTTCGGGACGCGCCGCCGTCCACCCGCAGTTCTGAAAGCTCCAGGTTAGAGTCTTGTCGCATGGCAGTGAGTACGTCTGCCGTCTGGTAGGCGATGCTTTCCAAGGCGGCACGGGCGATGTGGGCGCTGGTAGAGCCACGAGTTAGCCCAACGATGGTACCGCGAGCGTAGCTGTCCCAGTGGGGCGCACCCAGGCCCACAAAGGCAGGCACCAAGTAAACGTCGCCATTATCGGGAACACTCATTGCCAGCGATTCCACTTCTGCACTGTTGCGAATGATGCCCAGTCCATCCCGTAGCCATTGCACAACGGCACCCGCGATGAAGATGCTGCCTTCTAAGGCGTAGTTGATTCGATGATTTAGTTTCCAGGCAATGGTGGTGAGCAGCTTATAGCGGGAGAGAACCGGCTCGTCGCCAATGTTGAGCAGCACAAAGCAGCCCGTGCCATAGGTGTTTTTAGCCATGCCGCGATCGCCACAGACCTGCCCAAAAGTCGCCGCCTGTTGGTCACCCGCAATGCCTGCGATCGCCACTCTTGCGCCCAAGATTCCTTCTGCGGTGTGTCCATATACTTCTGACGAGGAGCGAACCTCTGGCAACACCGAACGGGGAATATCTAAAATCTTTAGCAATTCATCATCCCACTCACAGGTGTGAATGTTAAAAAGCAAAGTACGGCAAGCATTTGTCGCATCAGTGATGTGAAGTTCTCCATCAGTTAGTTTCCAAACTAACCAGGAGTCAATCGTGCCAAAGGCGAGTTCACCCCGTTCGGCTCTCTGCCGCGCATCGGGGACATGATCAAGCAACCACTTCAGTTTTGTGCCACTAAAGTAGGAATCAATCACTAACCCCGCTTTTTGTTGAAAAGTTGATTCATAACCAGCCGCCTTCAGCTGATCACAATGACCAGCAGTGCGACGATCTTGCCAGACGATTGCATTGTGAATTGGCTGCCCAGTTTTCCTATCCCAAACCAGAGTCGTTTCTCGTTGATTGGTGATGCCGATCGCCGCAATATCTTTAGCACGAATGCCAATGTGGGCGATCGCCTCATTTGCAACTCCAAGTTGAGACGACCATATTTCATTTGCATCATGCTCGACCCAGCCCGGTTGCGGAAAAATTTGGCGAAACTCCTTCTGGGCAATGGAGAGAATATCGCCACTGGGGTTAAACACAATTGCCCGTGAACTGGTTGTGCCTTGATCAAAGGCGAGGATGTATTGGGTCATTGGTCATGGGTCACTAGTCACTGGTCATCACCTTACAATAGACCTTCTGCGTGAAGGGTAGTGCGGCAGAGCCGCGCTACCCTTCACGCTTCAAAAAGTGATTGATGGCAGTCTAATGAATGATGAACAACAAATGACGAATGATGAGTAACCAATAACAAAAATTAAGAGTCCTCGGCTTCTGCCAATGCCTCAAACTGCTTTTGACTGATGCGCCCTGATTGATAGAGTGCCTCAGTCACTTCCGACAGCGTGATTACCGAGTGGGCAGTATACCCATTACTCCGCAATCTATCCTTTACGCCGCCTTCGTGATCCAAAAACACAACGATGTCGCGGACTTCTAACCCGGCGGATTGCAGCTTTGCGGCTCCTTCCATAGCGCTGTTACCGCTGATTAAAATATCATCTACGACGACTACTGTTTCTCCAGGCTCAAAATTGCCTTCGATCAGGCGACGAGTGCCATGCGCTTTTACTTCTTTGCGAGGAAAAATCATGGGACGGTTTAGCCGCAGGGATAGCCCTGTTGCGGTTGGCAAGGAACCGTAGGGAATGCCTGCGATCCGGTCGAATTCAAGCGTTGTGAGAATATCTGCGTAAGCATTTAGAATCCGGTGAAAGATCTGTGGATTCGAGATGATCTTACGCAGATCAATGTAATAGGGAAAAGTTTCGCCCGACGCCTGAACAAATTCGCCAAACAGGATGCAGCCAATATCATAAAGCTGCAAGATGAGTTCCAGGTGGGGCTGTTGCTCCAGGGTGCAAACATCGGATACCCAGAGGTCACAGGTTGCTCCTTCACGCACAGCTTTGGCTCTGGCTAAATTAACCTGATCTCGCAGCGATCGCACCGCTGTAGACAAATCAGTCTGACCCAGCCAGTCTTGAGGGATAGGAATCAGTAATCCCTCCCCATTTACATCTAGACCTGCCGCTAGCATTTGGGAGAGATCTACCCCCTCCTGCCAGATGCTTCGTGCCAGAATTAAGCGCTCTGGGGCGATCGCCCGCACACTGCTCAAGACAGAGGGAAGTGTAGTTCCCACTTCTAATCCCAACTGTTCTGGTGTTCCCCAGTTTCTCGATTCCTTGGCAACCTGGAGGTAGAGTGGCAAACCTAGATTGGGCTGAGTTTGCACAGTTTGGATTTGTGCAGTTTGGACTTGGATAGACTCTTGCACCGCCAAAGCAGATGGATTAGACGTACAGCAAAGCAAAAACACTGCCTTGCCGGGATACACCAAAAAAGGAGCAACTAGATCTTGCCCAACATAAGGGTTGAGCGTCACAGCATCGACCCGCCACTGTTCAAACAGACTACGGGCAAAGGGAGTGCTGGTGTTTAAGTCTCCATGCTTGGCATCTAAAATAACCGGAATGTGAGATGGAATTGCTTGCAAAACTCGCTGCAACAGTTCCATTCCGGGGACACCTAATGCCTGATAAAAGCCCAACGTTGGCTTGTAGGCACAGACCAATTCACTCGTTTCGGCAATGATGAACTGTAACCATTGCCATAACCCTTCAATGAGAGTATCGCCAGGGTAAGGGCTATCAGTCCAGCGATACTCTGATGTTGTGGCTCTGTTAAATTGAGCGGGCAACAGTTCTGGGTTTGGGTCAAGTCCGACGATCAGCAAACTGGAATGGTGTGCGATCGCAGACTCTAACTTATTAAAAAAATGCATGGGCAAATGCAGGGAGACTTCCCAATAGCGTAAATCACCATTGGGTAAATCACCAGGTTAAGAAGCTAGATCAGCATTTGCGGCTTCTTTGGAGAGGCTGTAGTGTCCAGTTTTACCCCGATACCACTTATTGCTTTTCAAACCGGTTGAGAGAATGTTAGCAATCCGGGTGCTAGCTTTGCTCCGCATTTCTCTTGGCGTTTCATAAACAAAGATAGAGCCAATTACTTCTGGAATGCTTACCACTCCATCTTTTTGTCCTTCCAATACAGTTAGAACGGCCTGTGTGAGAGATGAACCACCAAACTCCGATCGCATGTAATTCTGCAAATCTTGTCCTCTACGAGAACCTTTGCGAGGCGCGGCAGCCTTTGCTTGAGTTGCACGAGGGCGACGAGCTTTTTTAGTTTTTTCTGCGGGGGCTGCTCCGTTTGAACCGTTTGATTCAGAAGAAGCGACAGCAGTTTGAACAGCAGAAGTGAGCAATTCGAGATCAGGTTCAGCCTGCTTAGCAGCAGATTTTTTATTGGCAGTGTCGGAACTGTTTGCTGGAGCTGAATCTGGTGAAAAGATGTTGATCACAGATTGCAAGCTGCCACGCTTTTCACGAATCGTTTCAAGTTGAGCAAATAGTTGCGCTTCTTGAGCTGCCAGATCGGATTCAACCTCCATTAACTTAGACAGGGTTGGATCATCGACACGGTTTGTCTTCGGCATTGTTAGAGATTCCTTGATTGACTGTAGCTTTAAGACTGAAATTGGAAGGTTGAAAGTTTCATGTAGGGCTGGTTTCACAGAAAAAAAGAACCTGCAGTTACCGCACTGTTGCTTACTCTTTCAATCCTTTCTTTCTCTATTAAAGTGCGAATTGGATAATTTATCACACTTGTCACATACAAATGTATATCAATATTTGGTGATTTGTGCAAAAAAGGGAAATGTTAGTCACTTAAGTTAGCCAAAAAAGAGTGGCAGGACTGAGTATTGCTACCTTTTTTGGCTACAACTATAGAGATGATGGATTATCCAAATAGATTAAGCTGTAATTCTTTTGATAAAGCTTCGATGAAGGCAAGACCTGCAACAGAATTTCCTACACTATCCAAAGCGGGACCGTAACAGGCGATCGCCCCTTGTCCGGGTACGACTGCCAGCAGCGCTCCACTAATTCCTGACTTCATCGGCAGTCCTATCCGAATGGCAAAGCGACTGGATGCTTCGTATAAACCACAAGTCAGCATGACTGCATTCACGATCTGGCGATGGAGCGGCTTTAGCCAATCACTTTCAATCGCTAGCAGTTTACCCAAGCGCGCCAGGTCTTTCACTTGACCTGACAAACAGCAAATCTGTTCATAAGCATCAAGTGCCACTTCCAAATTTTCTAAATATCCTGCTTCTGATAGGTAACGAGCAAGGGATTGATTGACTTCTCTGCCTGCCAAACGAACTGAGGCAAGCATTTCCTCATCTAGCCACAGTTGAGCATCCGATCGCTCGTTTAACCAGTCGCACAGGTTCTGGCAGCGCTGACTTGCGTTGTCTCCAGGTAACTTTTCGGTGAGGGCGATCGCCCCACTGTTAATCATTGGGTTACGAGGGCGACCCCGATCGACAATCAGTTGCTTTAAAGAATTGAAGGGAGCATCAGAGGGTTGAACCCCAATCTGTTGAAAGACTTCCTGTTCTCCCCAGCGCTCCAACAGATAGAGCAGCAGAAATGGCTTGATCGCGCTCATCAGCGGAAAAGTCAGCGTTGTGTTGCCACAGCAGTAACTATTGCCCAGCCCAACCTCAATCTGAACGGCAAACCAGCGCGCATCGGCTTGAGCCAATTGATCAATACGCTCGATGACTCGCCCGTGAACTGCCCTCTTTTGGGCACTCTCTGCCCATCTGATCAGCTGATTTTGGGTTAATCGGGCTAGTCCTGTTGTCATGCCAGTTGTCATGATTGAGGGTTGGGCGATCGCAATATCCTGATTACACTGATTTCAATGTTCCTACCGATTGCAATGTTTTTTCCATCAAGATAGTTTGAGCGTTGCACTCAGGCTCATTTTTGGTAGGGCGGCGCTGCACATATTCACCGTTGGGCTGAAGTTCCCAAGCTTGACGGTTATCGGATAAGAAAATATCCAATAATTCCTTTAACGTTTTGGCAATCTCTGGATCATCGATTGGGGTAACGGCTTCTACGCGGCGATCGAGGTTACGAGGCATCCAGTCAGCGCTACCGATAAACGTCTCCGGCTGACCATTATTGTGAAAGTAGAAGATACGCGAGTGCTCTAAATAGCGCCCCACAACACTGATAACCCGAATATTCTCACTCATGCCTTTCACGCCTGGGCGCAGACAGCACATGCCGCGCACAACGACATCGATCTCTACCCCTGCCTGAGAGGCTTCATATAGAGCGGCAATAATTTGCGGATCGACCAGGGAATTCATCTTGGCAGTGATGCGTCCCTGATCTCCATTGCGGCTATGTTGGGTTTCGCGGCGAATCAATTCAGTCATGCGATGACGCAAATTGACTGGAGCCACCAGTAGCTTGCGGTAAGCGCTCTGTCGAGAACAGCCTGTAAGGTAATTAAACAAATCAGTCAAATCTGCACCTAACTCTTCTCGGCAGCTTAACAAACCTAGATCGGTGTAGAGTCTGGCAGTTTTGGGATTGTAGTTGCCCGTACCGATGTGAACATAGCGACGAATGCGCGAGGTTATGCCATTCCCTTTGGGATCGCCCTCCTGGCGCACTACCAGCACCACTTTGGTATGCGTTTTCAGCCCCACTAGCCCATACACCACATGCACGCCGGTACTTTCTAGCCGCCGTGCCCAGAGAATGTTGTTCTCCTCATCAAAGCGGGCTTTTAGCTCCACCAGGGCAACTACCTGTTTACCATTTTCAGCCGCAGCAATCAGGGCTTTGACAATTGGGGAGTCTCCTGAAGTGCGGTAGAGGGTCATCTTGATCGCCAGTACGTTCGGGTCAGCCGCCGCCTGTGTGATGAATTGCTGTACCGATGCCGAAAAAGATTCATAGGGATGGTGTACCAGTAAATCGCGTTGGCGAATCACCGAGAAAAAATCTTCGTGAGCTTCCTGGCTGAGGAGGTCATCGTGGGAGGCGATCGCCGCCTGCAAGCGAGGTGGGGCAACGGGAGCCCAGGGTTTGTCCTTTAGCTCAGGCAACGGTAACCCCATGAGAGCCATCAAATCTTTTAGATTGAGCAGCCCGTCTACCTCATACACATCATTCTCAGCCAAATCCATTTCTCGCATCAGTGTTCGTCGCACCCAGCCAGGCGTGGAGGTTTGGATCTCTAATCGCACCACAAATCCGCCCATTCGCCGCCTGCGGAGCCCCTGTTCGATCGCCAGCAGCAGGTCATCTGCCTCATCCTCCTGCACCGCGATATCGGCATCTCGCGTCACCCGAAACAGATAATATTCCTGGATATTCATCCCCGCAAACAAAAACTCCAGGTTGTGGGCAATCACCTGTTCTAACGGTACGCCTGCCCAAACGGTGTGCTGTCCGTTTTGCCGCTGCAACTCCTCCGGCAACACCACAAATCGCGGCAAAATATTTGGCACCTTTACTCTGGCAAAATGTTCGGTTCCCGTTTCTGGATCTTTTGCCACCACGGCTAAGTTCAAACTGAGATTAGAAATATGGGGAAACGGATGCCCCGGATCGACTGCTAGCGGCGTTAATACCGGAAAAATTCGCTCTTCAAAAAAGTGCCGCAGGTAAAGCCGCTGCTCTTGAGTCAAATCCATATAGTTCAGAATATGGATACCTTTCTCCGCTAGTTTTGGACGCAGTTCTTGCTCAAAGTGACGGTGTTGCTGAGTCACCATTGGACGCAGATGCGGACAAATCAGATCAAGCTGTTCCTGGGGAGTGAGTCCATCGGGGGTCAATTTACTGACCTGAGCTTCAATCTGTTCTTTGATTGCAGCTACCCGCACCATAAAAAACTCATCCAGGTTCGTGCTAAAAATAGCAACAAATTTGAGTCGCTCCAGTAGGGGAACGCGAGAATCTAATGCCTCATGCAGCACCCGCTTGTTAAACTCCAGCCAACTCAGTTCCCGATTCAGATAACGCTGAGATAGGTCGCTCAAGTTCACTTCTGGAGTAATATTCTTCGCGGTAGTCATAGCTCTGCCTGAGAAAAGTTATTTAGGATACTCCCAGAAATAACCCTAAAGCGAAAGTCTTCCTGCAAACATCTGACGCAATCAGCAATAGGGTGCTGGTCCTTTTTTAATCTACATGCTGCTGCAATATTGCTAGAGAATCGTGCTGGCGATCGGCAATTTTCGGAGGTAGTGGCTAAACACAAAACACAGGGGTACCCCAATCAGGGTCACTCCAAAAAATTTAAGCAACGGTGGAATTGGCAGCGGGGCAAACCCAACTTGTAGTCCAATTACAATCACGACGTGAATGAGATAAACCACGTAAGCGTTATCAGACAACCATTGTTCCCACTTGCCTTGCTTGTTGAGGTATTCACGGAACAGCACCAAGATGCCAATACACAAGCCAATGCAAATGGTGGTTTCCCAAATACTCCAAACGAGCGATCGCCCAAAAAATCAAAATCCTCAAATTCCAAGAATCTGAGGACTTTAAACTTTCGTTTCTACTTATTCAAGGAATACACGACTAACACGCAAGCTTTCCGACTATGCTTGGCACGGCTTGCGACGACGGGTTGCAAATACACCACCAATCAGGCTTAAGCCGAGGACAGTAGCAGGCTCAGGAACCGTCACCTCATCATCATCCTCACCCGGCATTCCACCAAGCAGCTTATCGCTCCCTTCTCCTGCATTCACTTGCTGGAAGCGAGCTGCGATGTCAATTCCATCTTTGGAATTAGAGTAGGCAGCAAGAAAATCTGCTTCCAATTCTGCTGCTGTCTTTCCGGGAGTAAAGCCACTAACCACAAAGCTAATTTGAGATGTTGCTCCTTGAGGTAAGGCAGCATTGGCATTGCCGGCTTCAAAGTTGTTGTTGTCAGCAATTCCAATGCTGAAGTTGTCCGCAGAGTTGCTGAAAGGAGTGAAGTTGACATTAGTTAGGAAGGTATCAAGATACTGGTCGCCTACGAATGAACTAGCGGTCAGACCAGGCAATAGATCGAGAGCGATTCCGGTCAGCTTTGAAGAGGTTGCGCCAGCCCCAAAAATTGAGTCGCCTGTCGTATTTTCAATCTTGAGGTCAACTTTGATTGCATTGGAGTTGCCAACTACCTCGCTAAAGTCGAAGGTCAGTAGGGCTGAAGCACCTGTTGCCTGAGGGTTAGAAGATTGGCTGCTTGAGCCAAATGAAAAGGTAAATGCTTGAGCTGGAAGTGAAGCGGAGAGAGCGATCGCCAAAGCACCTACAGCAGTAGGCAGAAATGCAGTCATTTTCATGTTTAAAGCTTTCTTTTGAAGAAGCGGCGAGAGGTTGTTCACCTGTTACCTCTTCAGTATGTAGCATTCGCTACGTACTGCACAGCACTTCACGCAGACTTCAGCAAAAAAGTAGCAGACTTTACCTTTCATTAAGAAATAATAGGCTTTACCTCTGTGAATTTATTGGGCAGTGTTGAAAAATAAACATTCTAGAAAACCTGAAACTCGTGCTAATATTAGCTTTTGCCTAAAAAATGATGTCTTTTAAAAGAGTTGCTCAATCCTAATTTCGTCTTCTCTAAGAACCGATACATCGTGTCCGTACAATCCGATTGTGGGCTCAGTATTTTTTCGGATAATGAACTCTATGACCTAATTAATTAGATTGCTCTATCGTTTTAAGCAATTCAAAGGCAGTCTGGAGCGTGTCTATTTCTTCAACGGGCTTATCTTTACGCCAGCGCAGAATTCGCGGAAATCTAACCGAAATACCCGATTTATGACGCTTTGACTCGGTGATGCCCTCAAATCCAATCTCGAAGACCTGGATCGGCTCAACCGAGCGAACCGGACCAAACTTTTCGATTGTATGTCTGCGAATCCATTTGTCTAGCTCGTTAATTTCGTCATTGTCTAACCCTGAGTAGGCTTTGGCAAAGGAGACGAGTTCTCCGTTGTGCCAGAGGGCAAAGGTGTAGTCCGTAAACAGGTTTGCTCGTTTGCCCGTGCCTGCCTGAGCATAAATCAGGACTGCATCTAGCGACATTGGATTGACTTTGTATTTCCACCAGTAGCCGCGTTTGCGCCCAACCCGATAAGGACTGTCTTTGGCTTTGATCACTAGCCCTTCTGCCCCTTGCTGGCGCGATCGCTCCCTTAACTCCTGCAAATCCGCAAAAGACGAAAAGCTTAGTGAAGTGGAAACGGTTGTCAGACTAGTAGAAAGGGAAGTTAACAGCTCAGCCAGAAGGTTTCGCCGTTCGAGCAAAGGTTTTTCTCGAATATCCTGACTGTTATGTTCCAGCAGATCATAAGCAATAAAGTGAACTGGGTTTTCTGCCAGCAGCTTTTTGGTGACTGATTTTCGTCCCAGTCGCTTTTGCAGAGCATTGAAATTCATGGGACGGTCGCCCTCCCAGCACAAAATTTCCCCATCCACTACATGCCCATTGGGAAGTAGCTGAAACCCCTCCACCAATTCTGGAAACTGCTGAGTAATCAGATCTTCTCCGCGTGACCAGATAAATACCTCATCCGCTCGTTTAATAATCTGGGCGCGAATGCCATCCCACTTCCACTCGGCTTGCCATCTAGCGGGTTCTTCTTCCTGAAAACGATCTTCATCTAATGGAGAAGCCAGGAAGAAAGGGTAAGGCTGACTGGGGGCAAGTTCCTCATTGTCTGTTTGAATCAGTTGACGATAGAAGTTTATCGACGGCTCAAAGTCACCCATCAGCCGATGGGCCAAAACCGATTCGGGTAAGTTGTACTCTGCTGATAATGCCTTCACTAATAGCTTCTCGGACACGCCAACCCGAAATGCACCCGTCAAAACTTTGTTTAAGACAAAAATTTCTGTGTCTTCTAGTGAAGCCCACCAGGACACCACTAAATCCCGCAATTCCCCCTCAGATTGAACCGTTTTAACCTGGGGAATTACCTTTTCCATCCACTCGTGTAAGGGGCGATCCACTTTCTCCTGAGACTCCAGGGGGCTGTGGCGCAGCAATAGGGCGATCGTTTCGGCTGAATCTCCTACATGGGCGTAGCAATCTTCAAACAACCACTCTGGAATATCAGATATTTGCAGAAAGACATCCCTCAACACTCGGGAGGTAATCAGCCGCTTGCGAGTTTTGCCCAAAAACAGATAGATTGCCCAAACCGCATTCTCAGGAATTTCATCATAGAAATATTGCCGCAACGCTCTTACTTTTTCATTCGTCGAGGTGGTTGCGTCAACCTGCTGAAACAGTTGAGAAAACCGTTTCATTAGATATCTCCTTCCCCTTCAAACAAAGTCTTTAAGGGCTGAGCATTTAAGTCATAGGTTTCATGTAAGTAACGGGAAAGAACTTCGGACTGCCCATGAGTCACGTACACCGTTTTAGCACCCGTTTGCAAAATCGTATTAACTAAACCGGACCAGTCCGCGTGGTCAGACAGCACAAATCCCCGTTCGTAACCCCGTCTGCGTCGGGCACCTCGAACCGCCATCCAGCCTGATGCAAAAGCGGTTTGGGGCTGCACAAAGCGTTTCATCCAGCTGGAACGGTGCGCGGAAGGAGGAGCCAACACCAGATCGCCAGTGTATTTGTGGCTGCGAGGCATCTCAGTAGTGGAAATAGTTTCTAGCATTTTCACGCCGACCTGTCTGTAGATTTCGGTCAAGACGTGAACTGCACCATGCACATATACGGGGCGATCGCTGAATTTGCACAACTCACCCAATATCCGTTGCGCTTTCCCAAAAGAGTAGCAGAACAGTAGAGAAGGTCGTTCTAAATCACTCTGCCACCACTGGTAAATCTGGCGGCAGGTTTCCTCTCCCATATCCCACTCATAAATGGGTAAACCAAAAGTTGCTTCGGTGATAAACACGTCACAGGGAATAACTTCAAACGGGTCACAAGTCGGGTCTGCACAACGCTTGTAGTCTCCTGACACGACCCAAACCTGATCGCCACATTCCACTCTAATTTGAGCTGAGCCAAGCACATGACCAGCAGAGTGAAAGGAAACCAAGGTATTCCCTAACTTTAGTTTTTCGCGATATTCAACTCCCTGAAGATTGATCTCATCGCCCAGACGTTTCCTCAAAACCCCTTCGGAGAGGCAAGTAGCAATGTATTGATTTGCGCCAGAACGGGCGTGGTCAGAGTGGGCATGCGTAATCAGGGCACAGTCTACCGATCGCCAGGGGTCAATATAAAACCCTCCCTGCTCACAGTACAACCCTTCCTGACGCACGGTAATCAATGACATGAAGCGCAACGACTCTTTCCAAAACGAATAGTTTTAGCTTAACGTTTACCTCCTGGACATGAGACAAACCTCTCCTTTACATCCAGTCCATAAATATGCATAATGCATACATACTTCGCGAATTCTACCTATGGATCAAGAGCGAATCCTGAACCTTTTAGGTGCTATGGCTTTGAGCATCGTTGATGGCTTGAGTGCTGCGGTTGAGGAAAATGCCGGACATGGAGGCGAAACGCCTGCTGCACTGGTCACATTAGGTGTAGAACCTGGACTTTCGATTAATGCGCTGCGGCAAATTCTAGACCTTTCACATCCTGGAACAGTGCGTTTAATCGATCGCCTAGAAGCGCAGGGACTGGTTGAGCGCAGGGCTGGCGTAGATGGTCGAACGCTTGCCTTGTTTCTCACGGATGCAGGACATGAACGGCGCAAAACAATTTTGGCTGAGCGGCGAAAACCGTTGCAAGCTGCGGTTAATTCGCTTACGGCTGATGAATCCGCACAGTTAACTCAGCTTTTGGAAAAGATGCTCTCCGCAATGACGACGAGCGAGTTGCGCGCCTTTGCGATTTGTCGTCTGTGTGAGGAAGAAGTGTGTCCGGGCGATCGCTGCCCCGTTGAACAGAAATATTGTCAGATGGTAAATCCATGAACCCAATCGTTATTGCTCTGAGCTACGCCTTTTGCTGGGGAGTAGGGCTAACGCTCACTAAAATTGCTCTCTCAGAAATTAGGCCCACCACGCTGCTGATTATTCAACTGCTGTCCAGTGTCAGCTTTCTGGCGATCGCCTGCTATTGCCAAAATCGCCAACTGCCGTTTTCCTGGAGCAACCTTAAACAAGGTTTTGCAGGAATTTTTGAACCGGCTCTTGCTTACATGGTCGGAACCTTTGGCGTAGAAATGACCACTGCCAGCAAAGCAACATTAATTGGCTCTTCTGAAGTGATTCTGACAGTTTTGTTTGCCGCAGTCTTCCTAGGTGAGAAACTCACTCGGATAAAATTTTTGCTAGCTGGGATTAGCTTTGTAGGCGTATGCCTGCTGCTGTTGAGGGATGAAGGCACAAACTATGCCTCATTTAGCGGCGATTTGCTCGTGCTGCTTGGCACTCTCTTTGCGGTATTTTATGTGATTTTGAGCAAGCAACAGATTGCTAACTCAGATCCATTACAGCTTACTGCTTCCCAGCAGTTTGTCGGTTTAATGGTAACGGTGCTATGTTTTAGTGCTTTGTCAGTTCTAAATTCAAACTATGAAGTGAATGCCGCCCATATTTCACTTCCCTTTTGGCTGCTTGCAGTCGGGTCAGGCGTTATGCAGTATGCTTTGGCGTTCTTGCTCTATTTAACTGCCTTGCAAAATCTGCCAGTCAGCCACGCTGCTTTTTACGTCGCGCTCATTCCGGTCTTTGGTGTAACCAGTGCGATTTTGATCCTCGGTGAACGACCCAGTTTAATTCAGTGGGTAGGAGCCGGATTGATTATTGCATCGTCCTATTTTGCCAACAAGCTTCAGACAGTGTAATCGACATGAGCAATGCCAATCGAGTTTAAGCCCAGAAGTATTAAGTGGATTGGGCGATCGCAGCTAGCGCTTTACCAGGCATATCCAGCATATTTTTCAGAGTAGTAATAAATTCCTGTTCCAGATAGGGCTTCGTAAAGTAGGCGCTAGCTCCCAGCTGGTTGGCAAGCCAGCGATGTTTTTCATTACTCCGAGAGGTAAGCATGACGATGGGAATAGCCACCAACTTTGCGTCTTTGCGGCGCTGACTCAGGAACTCAAAGCCATTCATGTTGGGCATCTCAATATCACACACAATGATTTGCACCGTGGCATGTTGCAATTGGTCGATCGCCTCTCGTCCATCTCTTGCCTGCGTTACCCGAAAGCCTGCCCTTTCTAAAGAGATCGCTGCTGTTCGCCGCAGCGTCGCAGAATCATCAATGATCAAGACCGTTGGGCTTTGAGCCATTTTAATCGCAGGTGGCTTTTTGGCAGGAGATAATGCCTGCGGCTGTGTAGCAGGCATTGGCTCATATTCTGCTGTGATCAGCGTTGCGGTTGTCGGTTGATTGAGACTCAGCGCCAGAAGCGCCGCCCCGTCAATCACAGGAACCAGGCTACCGTCCCCTAAAATGGTGCAGCCGTATGCATAGCTGGGAGGGGCGATCGCCAATCCAAAGGGTTTAATCACGAGTTCTTGCTCTGTCACCAGGCGATCGACTTCCAGGGCAAAGATTTGCTGCTCTTGGCGCAACACCAGCATCGGCAGCGACCAATCTTTGGGCAATGAAATGGTGGACAAAGCCTTGCTGGGCGGATTTTCGGGCAACGGGCAACTGTAGCTGAGCAAGTCTGCTAAACGGTAAGTGGGAATAATTTGTTCTCGCCAGTTCAGGTAACGCTGAGTGCCTGACCGTCGCACTTGTCCCGGTTGCGGATTCAGAATTTCTTCGATGCTGTCGGCGGGCAATGCCACGGCAGTAGGGCCAATCAGACAAATCACCAGTTTGGCAATGGTTAAGGTAAGGGGTAGATATAGGGTGAAAATGGTGCCCCGTCCAGGCGTAGAGGTAACGGTGACCGTGCCTTTGATCAATCGCAATTGCGATCGCACCACATCTAACCCTACGCCCCGTCCCGATAGCTCTGTCACCTGACGGGCAGTGGAAAATCCTGGTTCAAAGATGAGTTCGTACAGTTGAGCAGGGTCTAGGGTCGCAGCCTGTTCTGCGTCTATCCAACCTAGTGCGATCGCTCGACTCCGAATCCGATTTAAATCTAGCCCCTGACCATCGTCCCTGACCTGAATAATTGTTTGATTGCCTTTGTGATAAGCCCGTATCTCAATTTGTCCTTGCTCTGGTTTGCCTCGCTGCTGTCTTACGTTGACAGGCTCAATTCCGTGGTCAAATGCATTTCGGAGTAAATGCAGCAACGGATCAAACAGTCTCTCTAGAATCGCTTTATCCACTAGCACTCCTGCTCCCGACAGCTTCAGTGCGACGGGTTTGTGATAGGTCGTGGACAAGTCACGAATCATCCGAGGAAAGCGATTGATCACCTCGCCCAGCGGAAACATCCTGGCCCAGATCAACTCATCTCGAAGCTGAGTCAACATGCTTCGCTGTTGATCCAAAATTTGGTTAGAGTGTCCAGCAAATAAAGAAACGTCGTCTACGGTTTCTTCAAGCTGTGCGATATCTTCTAAAATTTCCTGGATTTGAGTATGTAAAGCCCCATAGCTATCCATCTCTAGCGGGTCAAACTCTGCCAGGGCAGAAGTGACAGACGTAGCCGGAACAGGGTTAAACGCACGAGTTGGAAACTTTTCTGTTGGTTCTGTATTGGTTTGGCTGGCTGACAACGATTCCCAGCGAGAGCTGCGGCGCTCTGGCTCCACCAACATTTGGTCAGACAATTCTCGCAGATGACTCACGGTGTCTCGAAATCGAGCAAAGCGGCTTAGCAATTCCTTGAGAGAGGTCTGAAGCTGCTCATTTTGTAGGGAAAGACCATCTCGGTTGATTGCCAGTTCACCGACCAAGTTGTTCATTCGTTCAAGTCGTTCTGAGCCAACTCGAACGGTGAGATTTGGCGTGATCACCGCTTCCCCTTGCTGAATAGGGGGGTGGGGTCTTTTGCTGAGGTTGGTGGCGATCGCCGTTCGCCGATCAGCAGATTTATTGGGAGCGATCGCGCTACTTTGATGGGGCTGAATTTGACTCGGTTGAATTGCTCCAGGGAGATCTACTGGTGAAGGAACTTGCAGTGCATTCGTTGAGGAATTAGAAGTTGGATCTGGCAAAGATTGCTCAGAGGACTGCATCTGGGGAAAGCGATCGAAGATCTGTTCAATCGATTGAATAGCAGACTCTATATTTTCAGGTACATTATCAGAGATATCACTCCGGAGTAGATCAACATTCTGTAGCTCTGGCAGGATAGAAGTATTGACAAAACTCTCGGTTGAAGCCTCTTCAGATGCGGTTTCCGTCGGCGTGAGTACGTCAGAAGAAGCCAGCGTTTTTGCTGACTCTGATAAATAAGCAACCCACTCAACATTCAACGGTTCCTCAAGGTTCATGGGGTTGGGGATACTGCGGGTTACCAGTTCCGCTTCACCCATTAACAGATCGACTTCGCAAATTGTTTCGTAGACTGCTATTGGATCTATCTCTAAATCAAGCTGATCATCGGTTTGAGTAATATCTAAGCGATCGCCAATAGCCTCCTGATTTGTATCTTGTGACTGAATAGGCAGATCAAACGGGCTAACTCCATCGCCAAAAATATCTTGGAGTAAGGGGATTGCCGCATCAATGGTGAGAGATTCAGTGGTGGAGACGGATGACGCAACTGGCGCAGCAGGAACCGTCAGCGCTATCAAAGCTTCAGAGGGAGCGCCTTGACCCGACTCCAACTGATTTACTCCGCCAGCCAACACGGCTTGTCTGCTGCGTTCAAAGTCAGCCATTGCTAGTTTGGTAATTTCTAGCACTCGGTCAGGGTTAGCATTCAAAGCTATTTTTACTGTTTCAGCGATCGCCTCAAATTCCGACAGATTCATCAACTCAGCGAAACCCGCAAAAACTTCTACCTGAGCGCGCAATTCACCTGCGACTTCATAGTTTTGGGGGTTAGCGACAACTGCGGCAAGACGCTCTAATCCTTGCGCTACATCGATTTCCAGAATTGAGGAAATCATATCAACCCCCAAATCAGAAGAACTAGGAATATAGTTTTCCGTTTGGGTGAGGGCATCGCCAAAGCGTTCCTCAATTTGACTAAAAATGGGTTCGGCGATCGCCAGGGCTTGCTCAGCATCAAAGGAACCCATCGTAATCCGCAACATCAGGGGCAATCGCAGGCAATCATAAGCCTGGAGCAACTGGTCTTCTAGCTCAGCATCAACGATTAGGCTGTCGCTGTAGAGCGCTTTAAAGATGTTTTCTAGACGATGTGCCAGGGTGGCGATCGCTTCCAAGCCCACGCTAGCAGCACCTCCCTTAATCGAGTGGGCCGCCCGCATTAAGTTATGAACTTTGGTTGTATTGCGCTCCTGCTGCAACGTCAGCAACCCAGATTCAATCACCTGCAACAGCTCAGGAGCCTCTTGAATAAAAAATTGATAGGCTTGGTCGCGAATATCAGGGTTGATTGCCATGATGCAGGGTGAGAATTGGGGATTGGAAAGTAGGTTGGGTGAAGCAAAGCGAAACCCAACAGAATGAGGATTAGCTAACTCTGAACTGACTCACTTCAATCTGGAGATCCTGAGCCACCTGCCGCAGTTGCTCAAATGAAGCAGCCACCTGAGCCGCTTCCTCTGAAGTACGGTTGGCAATCAGCACCACCCCTTGCATCGTCTGCGTCACCGTTTTCGATGCTTCCGTTTGCATCGTTGCCGCTTGAGCAATTGCTTTCACCTGACGACTAATTTGAGCCGTGGCAGCCGTAATCTTGTTCAGGCTTTGTCGCGTTTCATCCACTAGTCGGGTTCCACTGACGACCTGCTCGGTGCCTGACTCCATCGTTGCGACTACTTCATTCGTCTCTGCTTGAATGCTTGCTACCAGCTTCCTGATTTCTTCGGTTGCTTCTGCTGATTGTCTGGCGAGCACTCGCACTTCTGCGGCAACAACGGCAAAGCCGCGTCCTTCTTCTCCGGCACGAGAGGCTTCAATCGATGCATTGAGCGCGAGCATGTTTGTCTGAGCGGCAAAGCTGCCAATCAACTCCACCACTGCTGAGATACGTTGCGACGACTCCCCTAGGTGCTTTACCTTCTTAGCAGTTTCAGCAACAGTGGCTCGAATCGCTTGGATTCCATCAACGGTGCGGTTCATTGCTGCATCGCCTTCATCCACCGTTTGAGCAGCTTGTTGAGCAGCAGCTTCGGCTTGTTCGGCACTGATGGCGACGGCTTGCACCACTTCGGACATTTCTTCAATGCGATCGAGGGCGGTGCTAATTTCAGCGGATTGCCGCAATGCTTCCTCCGAGAGATTTTGCACCGAGGCTTCGTTGTCGCGTGTTGCCTGGTCTACTTGAGTGGCAGCGGCTTGCACCTGTGCCACAATCTTCTGCAAGCTTTCCACTGTCGCGTTGTAAGAGTCGGCAACAGTACCAATCTCGTCAGCAGTGACACGAGCGCGAACGGTCAGGTCGCCGTGTCGAATCGGGTCTACTTCTTGCAACAGTTGCAAGGCGCGTTGCTGTAGCTCTTCTTTGGTTTGTTCGGAGAGTTCTTTGGCTTGGTCGGCAGTTTCTCTGGCTTGCTGTAGTTCGACGGTGCGTTGGACAACTCGTGCTTCCAGGGCTTGGTTGGTTTCTTCTAGGGCTTGATTAGTTTCTTCTAGCGTGCTGAAGGAGTTTCGCAGTTGCGCTGTCATTTGGTTGAAGGAGTGGCCTAACTTGCTCAGTTCATCCACGCCTTTTACCTGCACAACCTGGTCTAGATCTCCTTGCGCGATCGCCCTTGATGCCTGGTTTAGCTCCTCTATCGGTCGCATAATCCACCGCGAGGTAGCAAGACTAACGGCGATCGCTACCCCCAGCGCAGCCAGAGAAAGCAGTACCGTAGTACGGGTATTGGCATCAATTTGAGCAGTAAAGTCGGACTGGGGCAGAACAACTACAATCAGCCAGTCCAGTCCGCGTTCATCTTTAAAGGGCGTGACCTGGAGGAAGTGGCGATCGCCATTCACCTCAAAGCTGCTTTGCGTCTCTGACTCAACCTTAGCCAGTTCACCAAACGTCTCATTTAAATAAGTCGCACTAGCGCGAATTAGCGGCACCTCACTCTCCACTGCTGGAAGCCGCAGAACTTCTTCACCCTCATTGCTCACCCGAAATGGCTCTTCCTCGGTTGAAGAAGCCACAATGTCTCCAGAGCGTTCCACGATAAACGCCAGCCCAGACTTACCCACTTCAATTTCCTGCAAAAACTGATTCAGCTGGGAAAGCGTCAGGTCATTTCCCAACACGCCCACCAGTTGACCGTTCGCCCCGTAGTAGGGCTGTACCGCAGTAATCGCCAGCTTGGGCGACGCAAAATAAGGATAAATTTCACTCCAGGTTGGCTCACCTGCCTCCACCGAAGCGGTATACCAGGGGCGCACCCGTGGATCGTGACTGCCGCTTTCATTTAACAAATTTGCCGAATTGCCCTGAGCATCCGTCGCATAAGTGCGGTAGTTAAACCCAGTAGATTCGTTGCTCAAATCTAGCCGCAAACTTCCATCTGCCAATCGCTCAAGACCGACAAATTCCCGTTGTTCTGAGCCGAACTGAATATAGCCAATCGAATCAAACAGTTGAATCTGCTTCCAAAAATGCCGCCCCACAGCTACCGGATCTTGTACATTCAGCCAACCTGCTCGAATCGCGTCCGCATTCACCTGGTTAATCAAATGCGGCGTTTCCACATAATCCAAGAGGTTCTGCTCAATCCGGCTGCTGACCTCATTCTCAAGCTGTCCAGCCAGGTCATTCACTGCTTGCTGTCCATTTCGATAGGAGAGATAGCCCACTAACCCCACCGCACCGAAGATTTGCAGCACAACAGGCACAACCAGGAGCAGACGCAGCGAAATCCGACGCTTCCTTTCCAGTGGTGAGGATTGGGTCGGAACCTGATCACCTTTAAAGTCAGGAGTTGCCCCCTGCTCAACCTGAGTTTCCTCAAGCACCGGAGTATGGACTTGGGTAGCATTCTGCCAACTGGACTGAGAAGGAGTCGGAGTCATGGTATCAACCTTGTCATCAA
Organism: Oculatella sp. FACHB-28; assembly: GCF_014696015.1. Classification (NCBI taxonomy): domain Bacteria; kingdom Bacillati; phylum Cyanobacteriota; class Cyanophyceae; order Oculatellales; family Oculatellaceae; genus Oculatella; species Oculatella sp. FACHB-28. The sequence continues at coordinate 129,620 of NZ_JACJPJ010000045.1, forward strand.
GAGAGCTTGGGAATTAGGAACTGAGTCCTGTTGCTAAGACTGAGGCATCGCCCGAATGATGGCTTCCCCATCCAAAACCGCCAACATATCGCCACCTGACTTCCACCAGTAGCCTCGCAAAAAAGGCGCTAGCTGCGGCGAGACGGCTGTGCGAGGTAGGGGCTGAATCATTTCTGGGTCGCACCACTCAATGTCTTCGACTCGATTAACGACTAGACCTAGCATTTGGTTTCGAGCAGAGCCTGCTTTGTGGTTACGAACCTGAAGGATTACAGCAGGAAAGGCTGAAACATTAGTTGCTTGTTGGTACCAGGGCATAAAGCCACACAGGTGCCCCAAGTCCACCGTCCATAAGATCTCACCTCGCCAGTTGTAAACTCCCATGACCCAGTCCGGCATATGCGGAATGGGGGTAACTCGTTCTGTTGGCAAGGTCAGCACTTCCGACAATTGCTGAATGGGCAAAAGAACGGTGGCATTTGGAAAAAGATATAGCCGCAAGAACTGCTCACTTGCGCCGGAACTAGCAGAAACAATATCTTGCGCTGGCGCAGATGATGCAAGCTGCAAATGAGCAGACGGTGACCCGGAATCTGAAATTGACAGAAAGTTAGACATTAATTTGTCCAGAATTCGTTCAAAGTTTGTTCAGAACTGAGCCAGGAATTACAGCCATTTTCGGATGGGTAAGCCATAGCGTAGGGGCAGTTCGCAAACTGCCCCTACAGGGACTTGTGGTTGATCGAAGTGGAAACTGCTGTAAGTTGCGATTAGGGTTTGATCAGTTGCTTAACCGTGCGTAAAAACTCTTCTTGATCAATGGGTTTGGATAGGTAGGCAGCAGCTCCCTGCTTCATGCCCCAAAACTTATCCATCGCACTGCCTTTGGTCGAGCAAATAATCACAGGAATATCGCTGGTGTCGGCTCTTTCTTTTAATTCTCGACAGACCTCAAAGCCGCTGCGTCCTGGCAGTACAACGTCTAAAACCACAACATCAGGTTTTTGTTTGGTAATCGTTGCTAAGGCTTCTTCTCCACTTTGAGCAACTAAGACATTTACCCCGCCTTGCTGCAAACAGTGAATCAAAATCTGCATATCTGTTAGCGAGTCATCCACAACTAGCGCCGTACCCATCGCATTCACCTCAAGAAATAAGTCACAGAACTGTTAGTGTCAGTGGTCTAGTGTCAGTGGTCAGTAGCCACAGAAAAGCGGGCTGTATTGGGGTCACTAGATGCAGATCCACTGACTGGATTTTCCCTGGATGCGCCCCGGTCGGTGGGTGCATGGTTATTGGCCATACCCTGATTTAAGTGCTTACGAACTGCACCCAGCACTGCTTCAGCTTCTAAGGGTTTAGTGAGGAAGTCAGTCGCTCCAGCGGAGCTAGAGCGGAGACGGCTCACAAATCCGTCATTCCCAGTCAAGATCACAATCGGGGTGTCTCGAAAACAGGAAATTTTGCGCAACTTTTCGCAAATCTCGTAGCCATTCGCCGTTGGCATGACCAGATCTAGAAAAATCAGGTCGGGCTTGCGAGAGAGCAAAATGCTAATGGCTCTCAAAGGATCGTTAACCCCCACAAATTGATAACCAGCGGATGCAATAATTTTTTCCATCATGTTGCAAACCCAGAAGCTGTCGTCAATGCAAGCGATTAGTGGACTTGCTACTGGTTCTTCTACAGGTTTTTTAGGAATTGCTGGAGCTAGTGCTTTGGGAGGCTGTTTCTGCAAAACAGGAGTAGGTAGGTCAGCGATGCTGATGAACCCGACCCAACCCATTTGGACAAAGGGCAACAGCGAGGTTGCGATCGCCGCCACGTCTCGCTGCATCTTGACTGACAGGTCGCGCAGGGTTTGCTGTCCGTCCAGGAGTTCGACCAGATTTTCGTAAAAGCGGGCTGAACTGAGTTTTCGCAACTGTTCCTGCTGTTTGATTACGGGTGCTTTGTTGGGCGAATAGTCGCTAAGCTTCGCGTCTTGCCAAGTGCGCTGGAGCCTCTCAACCTGGGCGATCGCCCCTCCCACATCAACCAAACCCAGGTGTACAAACGTGGACAAAGAACGGTCTTGATTAACCTGGTCGGTCAAATCTACTGCCTGAGTCACATCAAACAGCACCTCGATCACAATGTCGCAAATCACCCGTGCAGCCTGCTCACGGGTGATTTTTTGTTGAGTCACCCAAAGCTTTAATAGCGCATATTCCCAGCCAATCGTCAGATCAGCACTGCCGCGCTCGAATTCTGCATCGGGTGCCATGTCGCGATCGCCAATCCAGGGACAGTGAATCGCCAAATTTCTGCGCCATCGCCTGACCGGATGAGTGCCGCCTGTAGCGTACACAACAGAGCCTTGAGACAGATAAAAAGTCCACTGCTGACCTGCTGGCTCTACATGTACCAGCTGACCGCTGAAGTGAAGCTGCTGCAAATTTTTGAGAAACCAAATCGTATGTCTCAAAGCACCAAACCTCCGCTTAGACGGGAGGGAAAATTTGTTTATTTCAGGAAAGCCACGGCTGACAAAAAAGCTTGACCTGCTAAGTGCAGACAAGAATCTGAAATCACATCCAAAAAGCGGCGATCAATCCTTTAACCCGGTAAATTGCTAGCCCTGTTTGTGGAGGTAGATGAATTGTGATTTCTGCTACAGAAAATTGCTAATCTTGCAACTGGTAGTGCAACGGTTACAGTCTGACTTCGTTTGAAGATGATAGCTTGGAAACAAACGATTTGGTAGAACTTCGTGAAAGACAAGTTGAAACCTAAATACCTCTTGCCTGTGTTGCTTGTGTTACACCCAAATGTGTTCATCGTATGTGCATTATATAATCTTATACCTAATTAGGGTTTTGCAAGGTGTAAAAGCAGAGTTAATAGAATCTTCAAAAATGTTATTGCATCGATTCATAGTATGAGCTGGTGCATTAATTCACTAAATTCTTGTGCGTTAAATGTGCGTATAAATCCGACTAAAATTATTTTGATAATCTACTCCGAAACTGATAGTTTTAATAATCCCAAAGCGTTTACGAGCCTAATCCTTTAGGGGATGACTTCTCACAATTCTATCGCCTTGCAACTCAACTTATATCTACTTATCTGGACTTTTTTGGACTAGAAAACTGATGCGCCAGAACGTTAATTGTGTTTCTATACACTGGATAGATTTCTTGCTTTAGACGGACATTTTAGATGTCAAACGAGTTGAAACCAAGCAAAAAATAAACAAAGAAACAGCTTAAATTAAAGAGAATCTAAATAGCAGCAGACGTTTAGAGAAACCCTGAAATTGCTATTTAATGCACTCGTGGCTCAAGTGCAGATTTTATAGGGGTGTTGCACGGTGCAATCTCCATTCTCGTTAAAATGAGCAGCAAGAAGCAAGTCGCCGACTATACCGTCATGACTGAAGTGCCAACAAACTCGACCCATCCCAAAACACGGTCAGAATGGCGTGCTTGGTTAGAACAACATCACACACGCGACAAAGGGGTTTGGCTCATCAGCTACAAAAAAGCAACGGGAAAGCCGCGATTTGACTATGAAGAAGCGGTAGAGGAGGCGCTGTGTTTTGGCTGGATTGACAGCAAAGGCAACAAGCTGGATGAGGAGCGATCGCTTCTCTGGTTTGCCCCCCGAAAACCTGGTACTGGCTGGTCAAAACTAAACAAAGAACGAGTCGAGCGATTAATTGCACAGAATATGATGATGCCTGCGGGACTGACAAAAGTTGAAGCTGCTAAGCAAGATGGTTCCTGGAATGCCCTGGATGCGATCGAGGCGCTAGAAATTCCGCCTGATTTAGAAACAGCCTTGGCTAGCTATGCCGAGGCAAAACAGAATTTTGAAGCATTCCCACGCTCGGTTAAACGGGGCATTTTAGAATGGGTTGCTGCGGCTAAGAGACCCGAAACGCGGACTAAACGCATAAACGAGACAGCTCAATTAGCAGCTCAAAATCTGCGAGCGAATCAATGGCAAAGGTAATTAAGAAGAATTCAGCAAAGGAAATGAGGTGAGTTTATGCTCCAAGCATTACAGCAGCCAATCACATTTGATGAATTTTTCGAGTGGCTACCCGAAACTTCTGAATGCCGCTATGAGTTACGCCGTGGGGCTATTGTAGAGATGCCAAAACCAACAGGCAAGCATTCAAATGTATCTGGCAATTTAGCTTATGAGTTGGGCGCTGCGATTCGTCAGGCAAACTTACCCTACTTCATTCCCAGAGAATGCATTGTCCGTTCGGTAGATGGTAATTCTGGATATGAACCCGATGTCATTGTTTTGGATGAATCTGCACTAATAGATGAACCTCAGTGGGAAAGCGGTTCTATCATCACGTTGGGCAAATCGGTCAAAATTATTGTGGAAGTCGTTTCAACTAATTGGCGAGATGATTACTTCATGAAGCTTGGGGAATATGAAGCATTAGGCATCCAGGAATATTGGATTGTAGATCACGTCGCATTGGGTGGACGACGTTTTATTGGCAATCCCAAACAGCCAACAATCACAGTTTGCCAATGGGTAGATGGAGAATACGAGTTGCAACAATTTCGAGCAGGCGATCGCCTAAACTCACCCACCTTTCCCAGTTTAAAACTAACTGTCGATCAGATTTTTGCGACAGGATAACAAATTCCCCGGTGCCCTAAAGGATGTAGGTTGGGTGGAACAACGTGAAACCCAACACTTGCGTAGATTCTGTTGGGTTCCGCTTTGCTTCACCCAACCTACTGTATATCAATAGTTTTTAGAGTTTTGTTAGGCAACTAGGTCACTTCTTTGAATAGAGCGCGATCGCCCCCTCTCCTCAAGAGCGATCGCCCCTTCCCTTTTATCCTTATCCTTCTCGTCTGCGATCGCGAGTCAAGATACTCATCACTTCACCAGAACTGGGCGCAGGTAAAAGCGGACTCCAGGCACTTACTTCGGCGAAACCGCGTCGATATAGGTCGTGAATTGTTTCAATTACACCATCGCGAGAGCCGATCACTAAAATTCGTAATCGTTCACGATCGGGACTTTGGAGAGCGGCAACTTCTCTCTCAACGGGTGATGCGCTGGGAGATTCTAAAAAACAGTGAGACATGATTTGTGACTCCTTAGGGTTTTTGAGGAAACCCCAAAAACCTAGCCACCCCGCACTTTTTTGACACGACAAGTCGGGGTGGCTAAGGAGTGTTAAAATTCACCGTTAGCCGCCAGACTGCTTCTACCAGTTTGGGGGTTAGTCGCTCAAAGCTGTTACCAGCAGCGATGAGCGACGCTAGATTTTTGGGTCGTGGCGGCTGTCTTGTGTAAGAAAAACAACCTTAACGTGAGAGCATATCTGGGATGATGTCTCCTCGTCAAGATGTTGGGGCAATAGTTTTGCTGACAGCAGTACGCGATCGCCGACGATCTGATTTGCGCGTTCCGCCTGCCATTTCATACTCATTGCTATTTTTGCCATATCGAGAGGCAACATTCAACAGCATGTGTTCAGAGTAATCGTTTAATGCCCGCTCTGCTTCGAGCAAGTCATTTTGAGTTTTATCCACCAGCGATCGCGCCTGGTTATGGGCAGCTAGCTTTTCTTTCACGTCCTGCAACCTTTCGTTGTAGATGACAAGAGAAAATCCATTCTCAAAGTTAAGGGTGGGGCTAATTGTTTCCATTCCCTCAATCCGGCGTTCTGCTTTGGTCTGTGCTAACGAGTTTCTTCTCTTTTGCGGCATTACACAATCCTTTAACAGTGAGTAGAGCAACCTGAAATCACTTGACATCGGTTGAATTGACCCCATCAAAATACGCAATTCGCAAAAGTACCAGGTTCAGTAAAGCCACAGAACTTTCGAGAGCAACAAAATTGGCGATCGCCCTTCACGCCCGTATTTTTGCTGGAAATTGTAAACAAAAACAGGTTTAAGAGTTTAAAACCCGATCTTTAAATTCAAAACAAGGTTTTGTGAGTTTGAAATCAGGTTTTGTAAGTTCAAAACAAGGTTTAAGAGTTTAAAACCTGATTTTTAAATTCAAAACAAGGTTTTGCGAGTTTGAAATCAGGTTTAAGAGTTTGAAATCAGGTTTTGGGAGGGGCGATCGCTTTGAGCGATGGCTTAGCTCAGCCAGGAGATTTGAGAAATCTAGTTTTTGCCTAAACAGCGTAGGGGCTTAGCATTCGGCAGATAGATCCCGCAATAGACCCAAAATCCTCGCCCGAATGCTAAGCCCTTACAGGAGACGTGCGCCACTTTTCAAATACCTTATAGATCTGTATCTAGCGATCGCACTCCAACAAGCAACCCCGATTAGGACTGCTTAAGATAGCAACAGCCGCGATAACGTAAAACCACCGTTGCGTCTGGAACCCAGGATTGGGGTTGAGAATGCCAAGTGCCTCCGCGATAGGTTCCATTGGCAGCAAATGATACGTTTTCAGATGTTGTAGGACGGCGATAGGAAATACCGCGATAGGTGAGGCGATCGCCCAAAACTTCTTTACTGGCTGCGATCGGACCTGCCTCGAAACCTTGGTCAAGAATAGCTTGAAACAGGCTGAAATGATGAGAAAACAGCATGAGATTATTCTCCTTGGGAGTTCTTGAAGAGATATACAAATGATGTAATGCCTGGCGCAGGTGTAATCTTTGGCGTGATTTCCCTGCGCTATATGTTTAAGTTAAGGTTGCCGCTGAGATTTGTCGGTATGAAAAGGTCAGGGAAAGTCAGCAGTGATAGACAGATTTGTGGCTACAGTATTGGGTAATGATTTAGTGATTACCGATGACTCAGGAAGAACTGCTGCAAGTAATCGAACAGGCGGCAAGAGATGGGAGGAGAACGCTTGACCTCGCTGGAGAGGGATTAACAGCTTTACCACCTGAAATCGGTAAGCTAACTCAGCTTAAACACCTGATTCTCGGTAAGTGGTACTACAACCATGAGGAAAGACGTGGCGAGTACATTGGCAACAATTTGAAAGCTTTGCCGCCAGAAATCGGACAGCTTATCAATCTCAAAAAACTTTGGGCTTCTGCTAATCAACTAAGCAACCTGCCTGCTGAAATCGGTCAACTCACCAGTCTGCGATCGCTCAAGCTCGACGAAAATCAATTGAGCAGCCTGCCTGCTGAAATTACTCAACTGACAAACTTGCGATCGCTCAGCCTTAGCGATAATCAACTGAGCAGCCTACCTGCTGAAATTGGGAAACTCATCAATCTGCAATCACTTGACCTCACCGGTAATCAACTAATCAATTTGCCTGTTGAGATCGTTCAACTTGCCAGTTTGCGATCGCTCAACCTCACCGGCACCGAATTGAGCAGTCTACCTGCTCAATTCGGTCAACTCACTAGTCTGCGATCGCTCGACCTCATCTTCAATCAACTGAGCAGCCTACCTGCTGAAATTGGGAAACTCATCAATCTGCAATCACTCGACCTCACCGGTAATCAACTAATCAACCTGCCTGTTGAGATCGTTCAACTTGCCAGTTTGCGATCGCTCCACCTCGGGTTCAATCAACTGACTAGTCTACCTGCTGAGATTGTTCAACTCATCAATCTGCAATCACTTGACCTCCGCGAAAACCAACTGACTAGTCTACCTGCTGAGATTGTTCAGCTCATCAATTTGCGGTCGCTCAACCTCAGCAACAATCAATTGAGTAGCCTACCTGTAGAGATCAAGCAAATCCCTCAACTTACACGACTAGAGTTGCAGGGCAATCCGCTTCCCATTCCTCCCGAAATTCTGGGGAGTTCCCGGAACAGTCTGGGCAAACCTACCAATACTTTAAAGTCCTACTTTCAAGTCCAAGACTCAGACGAAACTGAAGCGCTCTGCAGGGTGAAGTTCTTGATTTTAGGGGAGGGAGGAGTGTGCAAAACGTCTTTAGAAAGAAGGATTGCCGACGAAGCTGAAGCTTACGAACAAACTAAATCTATTGACATTTTAAGGTTCTACTTTCAAGTCCAAAAGCCAGAAGAAACTGAGTTGATCTATGAAGCAAAGCTCTTGATTTTAGGAGAGGGAGGAGTAGGCAAAACGTCTTTAGCAAAAAAAATTGCCGACGAAGCTCACGAACTACAAGACGAAAACACCACCCAAGGTATTGATGTGATTCGTTGGCAGTTTGAACTGCCGAACGGTCAACATTTTCGCGTCAATATTTGGGACTTTGGTGGACAGGAAATCTATCATCAAACTCACCAGTTTTTTCTCACTGAGCGTTCCCTCTATCTTCTAGTTGCCGATACACGCAAGGAAAATACCGATTTTTATTACTGGCTCAGCGTAGTGGAACTGTTGAGCAACAACAGCCCCATTTTGATCATCAAGAATGAGAAACAGAACCGCCGGTGCGAAATCAATGATCGCCAATTCCGAGGAGAATTTAACAACCTTAAAGAAACCTTGGCTACAAACCTTGCTGACAACCGAGGCTTGCAAGAAATCAAAGATGCAATTCAGCTTTATATCAGCAGACTGCCTCATATGGGTACTCGCTTACCTAAAGTATGGGCGAAAGTTCGATCTGTTCTAGAAAGCTATACTCGCAACAACTACATCAGCCTCGATGAATACTACCGGCTATGTCGACTCGACGGCTTAACCGATCAGCAAGAGATGCTATCGCTAATTCGCTATCTTCACGACATCGGCGTTTGTCTACATTTTCACACCGATCCACTGCTCAAAAAGACTGTCATCCTCAAGCCAGAGTGGGGCACTGCTGCCGTCTATAAAGTGCTGGATAATGAAACTGTTATAAACAACCTCGGCTATTTCACCCAGGATGAGCTTGCCGACATCTGGAGCAATGCTGAGTACGCCGATATGCGAGATGAGTTGCTGCACCTGATGATGCGGTTCAAGCTTTGCTACGAAATTCCGGGTCGTCCCCACACCTACATCGCGCCCAACCTGCTCTCCGTCAACCAGCCCGACTATGACTGGGATGAGACCGATAACCTGAGCCTGCGCTATGAATATGAGTTCATGCCCAAAGGCATCCTCACCCGTCTGATTGTGGAAATGCATCCCTGGATTGAGCAGCAGCTAGTCTGGAAAAACGGTGCCGTTCTGCACAAAGACCAGACTCGCGCCGAAGTGATTGAGCATTACAACCAGCGAGAAATCCGAATTCGCGTCACCGGAAGCCGCAAAAAAGAACTGCTGGCCGTCGTCACCTACGAACTCACAAAGATTCACCAATCCTACGAACGCTTGCAGTATGACACCCTGGTTCCCTGCAACTGTGAGAAGAAATGCAAAAACAGCCAAATGCCCTATTCCTACCCCCTAGAAACGCTACGTGAGTTTCTGGATGACCAGGCATACCTCATCCAATGTCAAAAAAGTCGGCAAATGGTAGATGTTCGCAGACTAATTGATGATGTTTTGTCCCAAGAAATTGAACTAGAGCAAAAGTATCTCGTCAGACCAGCTCGTCTGCCCACTCCCGCAGAATCCCTCCAACGAGAACTGGAGCAAGCGCGGGAAAAGTCACTCAATCGTCAATCGAGGCAACCTTCTATGACAGAAACAGCCAGTCGCAATCAGGTTTTTGTCAGCTACAGCCATCAAGATCAGAACTGGCTAAAACAGCTTCAAACTCACCTCAAGCCGATGATTCGCAACCAAACGCTAGACGTGTGGGACGATACCCGCATTCAACCCGGTGCAGAATGGCGAAAAGACATCGAGACAGCTTTATTGGCAGCAAAGGTTGCAGTCCTGCTAGTTAGCCCTGACTTTTTGGCATCCGATTTCATTGCAGACCAGGAATTGCCCCCACTTTTGAATGCGGCTGAGCAAGAAGGATTGACCGTATTTTGGATACCGATCAGCTACAGTTCCTATGAGGAAACCGAGATTGCAAAATATCAGTCAGCTCATCCTCCTCAGAAACCTTTGGATAGCCTCTCTCCACCGGACCTAAACTTTGCCCTAGTAAACATCTGCAAGAAACTTAAAGCAGCATTTGTAGGAACGTAGGACGAGCAAAGAGCGAGCGCTCGTCCCCATTTAATCGCTTATGTCCATCTGCTTGATTCGGGAGGAGTATGGGCTAATGGACTAGCTTTGCCCATCCCACGTTCAATGCTAGAGAGCGTTAAGTTCATTTTGAAGATTGGGAATTAACTCTTCAATCTCCTTGTCTGAAAGATGCTCCAGGATTTCAGACTTCCAGGTTCTTACAGAATCCTTGCAATTAAGCTCATAAATTAATATGCGTGCGCGCTCATAAGGACTAACGTATCTTGATTGTGCAACAAGATCTGCATAATCTTCCCATGTCGGATGAGGCTCCCAGCATTCAACCAACGCTTTAATGAAGCATTTAGTGGCATGGATTTCACTATTAAAGCGATCGCCACAATGGGCTAACCACCCTGCATACCCAATTAGAGCTCTACATGCTGTTTCTAAATGATTTACATGTCCTTCGATCGCTTGTTGTAACGGAAGATAGTTTAGATCAACACCCATCGCAATTAACTTATCTAAATAAAGTAGAAGCACTTCCAGAAGTTCTTCGTCCACATCAAGAGAAGATAAACTCTGCAAACTACTTTCCTTTCTCATAGCCCTTTGATCAATGCGTACAAACTTGGAAAGCACCATCTTCTCTAGAAGAAGGATGCCTGTAAGGATAGTAACAGATACATTTTGAGCGTGACTAAATACCAGAATGCGATCGCCTGCATTAAACAGATATAAACACCTCATTTCTATTCATTAAATAGAGGTACATTTGTCAAGCAATAGATTGAATTATTAACTACTAAATTTATTCAATAATGTTAACTTTTCTAAACGATTGGATTAAAAATATATCGACGGACAGGGGTGTCACACCAGTTAAAGTGTTACACAAGAAACAGACAAAAAATTGCTCCAAAAAGCAAAGATTAAAAGCGGTGGGAAGCTTGCAGCGCAGGCAGCCCCAATTTCTATTAGTAGACCGCGTTTTAGATCGAGTGAAGTGCGCTCGCGTCAAAGTTACCGTTTCTTTATCTATTTCGTTTGCTCAAAATAAGCAACCTTTTGTCTGACTTGTTGCCTCGAAGCTGGAAGTTTGATTAACTCGCTGACCTCACTATCTTCGCTTGTCATCTTCGCCCGACAATTTCCGACAATTTATGAATTACCTTAACAGATATGAATGTTAATCAGCAGATTCGCAGACTCAAACACTTTCTGCAAACACACCTTCTGCAAACGCTGTCATCCCGCCGTCTGCGCCTGTGGGGGATAGCGATCGCCGCTTTTTTAGGGGTGATTTTTTATGGGGTTGTGGTGTTAAGCCAGCAGCCCGTTACCATTAGTTTTTTAGTGAGTGCCCTGGAAGCAGAACAGTTTCAGCCACTAGTTGAGCAGTTTGAATCAGAAAACCCAAACATTCGGATTCAAATTGCTCCCGCTCCCAACGCCTCTGATGCAGTTGAAGGATTATACACCTCATCATTTTTGTTGGGCGACTCGCCCTATGATTTGGTGCTAGCTGACATTACCTGGATTCCTAAATTTGCGGCTGCAAACTGGCTGCTTCCACTTTCCGACCGGATCTCTGAAGAAGAGTTATCGGCTTTCCTCCCGGCCGATATTGAAGGTAGCCGCTACGAAGGTGAGCTATATCGGGTGCCAATGCGCTCCGACGTTGGCGTACTTTACTACCGCACTGACTTACTAGAAGAAGCAGGTTTGGAGCCACCAGACACCTTTGAGGAGTTGATTGAAGTTTCCCAACAGCTAAAACAAGGCGATATAGATTGGGGCTATGTCTGGCAAGGCGCGCAATACGAAGGACTATCGGCAGACTTTGTCGAAGTGCTAGCCGGGTTTGGCGGCTTTTGGGTTAATCCTGAAACGCAAGAAGTGGGTCTTGACCAACCTGAGGCGATCGCCGCCGCTGAGTTTTTGCGCAATACCGTGACCGAGCGTGTTTCACCCCCTGGTGTCACCAACTATCAAGAGGTTGAAACACTACGGGTATTCCAAAACGGTAACTCCGCTTTCATGCGAAATTGGCCCTACGCTTTCCCAGAGGTTAACCAGGAAGGCTCTCCCATCAATGGAAAAGTGGGCATCAGACCTATGGTTTCCAGTGCTGAAGGCGAAGGCGGTGCCTGCTTAGGCGGATGGGGATTTGGCATTTCCGCAAGTTCTCCTCATCCTGAGGAAGCCTGGAGAGTGATCGAGTTCATGACCAGTGAGGAAGCCCAAAAACTGTTTGTGATGGAGTATGGCTATGTGCCTAGCCGCGTCAATCTATTTACCGATCCTGAAATTGTAGGTCGATATGGTCACTATCCACAGTTGTTAGAAATTGCAGAGCAGGCTGTGTTGCGTCCACCCGTGCCACAGTATACGCAGGTATCTGATATTCTTCAGCGCTACCTGAGTTCGGCAATTTCTGGACAAATTTCTCCAGAACGGGCAATGGAGCGGGCAGCAGGTGAAACCCGCCGATTGCTCGGCAGATATAACAACAACGCATAGAGAGGCGATCGAATGACCACAACAACGGACCCAATTCGCGCCAGAGAGCAACGCACCGGCTGGTTGCTGCTTGCACCAGCTGCTCTCATTCTGCTGGCGATTTACGCCTATCCAATTGGTCGTGCTTTTGTACTCAGCTTCTTCACCGAAAACCTGAGTACTGGCTTAGAGCCTGTTTTTTCAGGCGTTGATAATTATGTACGAATGGCTTTGGATGGGCGGTTTTGGCTCAGTATCTGGAATTCAACCATTTTCACGGTTGTTTCCCTCATTCTGGAACTGATTCTAGGAATGGCATTTGCCCTGATTCTAGATCAAGCCTTTCGTGGCAGAGGCATCGTCAGAACGATCGCCATCTTGCCTTGGGCCCTACCCACTGCCATCATCGCCTTGGCATGGCGCTGGATTTTCAATGACCAATATGGCGTGTGGAATGACATGCTGGTGAATTGGTTTCACATTCTGGAAAATCCCGTGAACTGGCTAGGAAATCCCACCTGGGCAATGATCTGCGTAATTGCGGCAGACGTTTGGAAAACCACTTCTTTTGTCAGCATTTTGCTGTTGGCAGGCTTGCAGTCGATTTCTCAAGACCTGTATGAAGCTCATTCAATTGACGGTGCAACGCCCTGGCAGAGCTTTCGCCAAATCACGCTGCCGCTGCTGATGCCGCAAATTTTGATTGCTAGCTTATTCCGCTTTGCTCAAGCCTTTGGTATTTTCGACTTGCCTCAGGTTATGACGGGTGGCGGTCCTGGTGGCGCAACGGAGATGGTTTCTCTCTACATCTACGCAACGGTGATGAACTATCTAGACTTTGGCTATGGGGCAGCACTAGTAGTTATCACATTCCTGGTGTTGGTTGCTGTAGTAGCGTTGTCTACTTTCTTCTTATCCAAAGTTCGTAACGCAACAGGAGTTCAGTAAGCCATGACCACTACAGCCCATGATACTCCTCGCCAAACTCCGCCTGCGGGTCATTCTACACCTGGAGCACAGAGTTTTCCGCTAAAAAAAGTGTTGCTTTGGGTTGCCATCATTGCCGTTGTCCTCTTTAGCTTAGGGCCCGTGCTGTGGCAATGGTTAACCTCAATCAAAACTAATGATGCGATTACAGAATTGCCTGTAGTCTACTTTCCGGCTCCCAATCAGTACACCTTGCAGCATTACATTGAGCTGTTCACACGGGAACGGTTTGGCGCTTACATTTTCAACAGTGCGTTTGTGGCAATCACATCTACCCTGTTGTGTTTGGCGATCGGGTCGCCTGCGGCTTACGCACTGGCACGACTGCGGCTACCAGGAGAGCAATTCATTCTAGCAGCCGTGTTAATCGTCACACTGTTTCCTTACATTTTGCTGTTTTTAGGATTGCTGGAAATTGTTCGAGTAACGGGACTTGCCAACAATTATTTAGCGCTGATCATTCCCTACACGGCGATCAACTTACCTTTAACCATTCTGGTGATGCGAAGTTTCTTCCAACAGTTGCCTCGCGATCTGGAAGATTCTGCCAAGGTGGATGGATACAACACAGTGCAGATGTTGACTCAGATTGTTCTACCCATGACGCTCCCCGCATTGGTGACAACAGGAATTCTGGCTTTCATCTTTGCCTGGAACGAGTACATTTTTGCACTCACTTTCATGACCCGTGAGAACCTGAAAACGATTCCTGTTGCAGCAGCTCAGTTGGGTGGCACCACGTTATTTGATGTTCCGTTTGGTCCTCTAGCGGCTGCAACAATTGTGGGCACGCTGCCGCTGATCCTTTTGGTGCTGTTCTTCCAGCGCAAGATTGTTCAAGGTTTAACATCTGGTGCGGTGAAAGGATAGGAAAAACCTTTCGACATTGTCAACTGCTATCTCTATTTAAAAGTCATGGCTAAACTTGAATTAAGACATTTAAACAAGACCTACAGCCCGAAGATTGTTCCTGTGAAGGATTTGAGCTTGGCAGTAGAAGATGGAGAGTTTCTCACATTTGTGGGGCCTTCAGGATGCGGGAAGTCTACTACGCTACGAATGATTGCTGGATTGGAGCAGCCAACCAAGGGCGAAGTGCGAATTGGCGATCGCAATGTCAACGCAAAAGCACCGGGCGATCGCAACATTGCAATGGTGTTCCAGAGCTACGCGCTCTATCCGCACATGACCGTGCATGACAACATTGCTTCAGGTTTAAAGCTGCAAAAAGTTCCTTCCAATGAAATCCGGCACCGAGTTGCTGAAACAGGGCACATCTTGGGTTTAGAGGAACTAATGGATCGCAAACCCGCCAAGCTATCAGGCGGACAACGGCAGCGGGTTGCCTTAGCTCGGGCGCTGGTACGTCGCCCCGACGTATTTTTGTTAGATGAACCGCTGAGTAACCTGGATGCATTGCTGCGAGAACAGGTGCGGGCAGAATTAAAGCAAATCTTTGATGCTCAAAGCACACCTGTGGTTTATGTGACCCACGACCAAACCGAAGCGATGACCCTTTCTACAAAAGTGGCCGTCCTCAACAATGGTTATTTGCAGCAGCTAGACGCACCGCATGAAATTTACAACAGACCTGCAAACCAGTTTGTAGCTGGATTTATTGGCAGCCCACAAATGAACCTGTTGACGCTTAAGTGTCAGGGCAATAACGCGATTCTAGGTGATTACAGGATCCCGATTCCAGGCGGATTTGCACCGCCACCCGAAATTGTGTTGGGCATTCGTCCTGAACACGTTCGTCTAGCTCGACCCGATGAGCGGCAAACAATCCAAGGTCAAGTTTTCCTGGTTGAAAACCTGGGTATGAGCTACCTGCTTAGCGTTCGGATAAAAGGCGCAGAAAATGTCACCGTTCGGGCGCTACTTTCGGCAGATCAGCGCTGGAATAACGAAGACCTTACCTTGGCATTACCACTGGAGTCAATTCACTGGTTTAATGCTCAAAATGGCGATCGCCTCCCCACCACCCACGAGGAAGCCCACCTAGACCAGGGTATTCCGGTTAAGCGTTAAGTCCTTTATAGTAAACCACAAATCCCTGTAGGGGCAGTTCGCGAACTGCCCCTACAGGGATTTGTGGTTTACCCAAGCAGAAATGTAACGAGCTTTCTTATTGAGGATTTACATCTTCAACGGTTGCATCCCCTACACCTAGCAGTACTTCCAGAGAGTGTCCATCCTGACGAGCTCTAACTGCTTTACGATAAACAGAGTGATCGGTTGGCAATGTTCGAGTTTGTCCGTCAGTCGTGTAGGTCAATGAGTATTCCACGGTTTTGAGCAGTTCTGGAGTGCCGATTTGTTCCAGCGATCGCTTTCTGCCCTCCAGCTCCTCTGCCGTTGGGCGCGGCGGCAACTCCGGCCACCATAGTCCCTGATCATCTGGCCCAGTCACCGCACCGTCAGCCTGTTCACCATTTTGATTGAGCAGCGAGGTCGAGGCAAATTCCTCGGTGCGAGTGCGGCGGCGATCGCTTGGATCAGTCGTATACTCAACTCGCCAAGTATAAGTCGTTAAAGCAGTTGCTTCATATTGGGTCGTTGCAACTGTCGTACAACTTGAAACAATGCACCCTAAAGTAACTCCAGCTGCACCCACTAAAAACCGATGAATTGAACTCATAACAATTGAGCAATTTTTACTTCAATCCTAAAGTCGTTCCTACAGTTTGGCAGCTTTGAGCATGTGATAAGTAATTAAAAGCTGCGTTAGGGCCAGTGGATGGCTTTGCAAAATCTCACCCGTCGTGCCAACGACTTTACCAATCGCTTGATTTCCATTCAAGCTACAAAACTGCCCCAGGTAAGGAACCTCATTACAGAGAATTCGTTCTAGCTCCCTAACCTGTTCCACAGTCGCGTGACCATCGATTCCTAAAACGTCTACAGGCTTACCCATATCTCGATCTAGCTCCAACCGAATGGCTGAACCCAAATGGTTGCCATCCGGCTTGAGAACGTGAACCAAATCAGGGTGCGGAATCGTAGGTCGCAACACCAAGTGCACATTCAGCAGCAGATCGTCCTGCGATTCTTCGCTAGAAGGATAAAAGGTGACTATCACATCTGCCCACTGGCGCTGAGGTCGAATAAACGCTTCTGAATCAGGTTCCCGCTTTTGTAATTGCTCCAAAACCTGCTCGCTGTTATAACCCCGCTTGGCGGTATCTCGCTTAATTTTCCAGGTTGCCCGCAATGGTTCTGGCGGTGCTAGATAAACTTTGACATCGTAGCTGTCTCGCATTCCACGAGTTGAGTAACCCAGCAAACCCTCAACAATTACATATTTGCTAGGTTTAATGTAAACAGGCGGGTCAAAAGTACCCGTCTTATGGTTATAAATCGGCTTTAGAATTGGCTGCCCGGTGCGAAGAAGCGCTAAGTGTTGCTGGATGATATCAAGATAGTTGCAGTCTGGATGCAGGGCTGAAATCCCCATTTCGGCTCTCTGCTGGCGATCGTAGCGATGATAGTCATCGGTGCAAATCACCGTAACGTCTTCTTCTCCCAAGACTTGAGCAATACCTTTCGTCAGAGTCGTTTTACCAGCCGCGCTGTCGCCAACAATACCAAGGATAATAGGGCGATCAGTCATGGCTTCCTCCTGTTCAGGGATAAGGACAACGTCAATCAAAGATTGAATGCAATAATTTTAAGGTTAATTGGGGACGGCAATTCTTTTACTTAACATCAGTTCGATTTAGGGTGAGCAACCGTAGCCGTTCTTATTTTGCATTAGCCCAACTAATCAGAGCGATCGCCCAAATATAAAAGCGGTGTAGGCACAGCCCACACCGCTATAAACCCATAATAGGTTTTCAAACTTTACTGTCGTGATTAGTCAACAGCTTGAGGTAACAACTCTCGCTTCTCACCTTGAAGTACCTGCACCTGCCCGTCATCGTTTACGTCAACGATAGCGGTATCCCCTTCTTTGACGCGGCCGGAGAGGATTTCCTCAGCCAGACTATCTTCCAAGAGGCGCATGATCGCTCGGCGCAAAGGCCTTGCACCGTAAGAAGGATTGTAACCTTCTTCCACCAGACGATCTTTGAAGCGCTCTGTGACTTCCAGGGTGATTCCCTGTTCTCTCAAGCGACCAAAGACTTCGTTCAACAGAATGTCGGAGATTTCCTTGACTTCGTCCTTCGAGAGTTGACGGAAGACAATGATCTCGTCGAGACGGTTGAGGAATTCTGGGCGGAAGTACTGCTTCAGTTCTTCGTTGACCAGAGAGCGGATTCGAGTGTACTGGGCATCTGCTTGATTTTCCGAGGAAACCTCGAAGCCCAAACTGTTTCCACCCTTCTCAATCACCTTAGAACCGATGTTAGAGGTCATGATTAACAGCGTGTTCTTGAAGTCCACTGTGCGTCCTTTGGCGTCGGTCAAGCGACCGTCCTCCAGGATTTGCAGCAACATGTTGAACACGTCTGGGTGCGCTTTCTCAATCTCGTCGAACAACACAACAGTGTATGGACGACGACGCACTGCTTCAGTAAGCTGCCCCCCTTCGTTGTAACCAACATAACCGGGAGGTGAACCAATCAGTTTAGAAACTGTATGGCGCTCCATAAACTCGGACATGTCAAGGCGGATCATTGCTTCTTCGGAACCAAAGAAGTAAGAAGCCAGAGACTTAGCAAGCTCTGTCTTACCTACCCCGGTTGGTCCAGAGAAGATGAAGCTAGCGATGGGTCGGTTGGGGTTCTTCAATCCAACACGAGCGCGGCGAATCGCGCGCGAAATCGCTCTGACGGCTTCTTCCTGACCAACAAGGCGCTGGTGCAGGGTGTCTTCCATGTGCAGTAGTTTCTCAGACTCGGATTCGGTCAGCTTATTGACCGGAACACCTGTCCAGGAAGCAACGATTTGAGCAATATCCTCTTCATCCACAATCGGGGAAGTGTCTTCACCGTCTGTGGATTCTGTGGTTTTCTTGCTCTGAGCGATCGCCCGAATCTCAGCTTTGATTTCCATTTCGCGATCGCGCAATTCTCCAGCCCGATCGAAGTCTTGAGAACGAACCGCATCATCTTTGTCCTTGAGGACTTGGCGCAGTTCCTTATCTAGCTCCTTAGCGGCAGGAGGAAGCTGAGAATTGATCAAGCGAACGCGAGAACCTGCTTCATCAACCAGGTCGATTGCTTTGTCAGGTAGGTAGCGGTCTGAAATATAGCGGTCGGAGAGCTTAGCGGCTGCTTCGAGGGCGGCATCAGAGATTTTCAGCTTGTGATGCTGCTCATAACGCTCTCGTAAACCGTGTAGGATCTCGATTGTCTCAGGTACGGTGGGTTCACCGACCATGACAGGCTGGAAGCGGCGCTCTAGAGCGGCATCTCGCTCGATGTGCTTACGATATTCATCCAGGGTCGTTGCACCGATGCACTGAAGTTCACCCCGCGCCAAGGCTGGCTTGAGGATGTTAGCAGCATCGATCGCCCCTTCTG
Organism: Oculatella sp. FACHB-28; assembly: GCF_014696015.1. Taxonomy (NCBI): domain Bacteria; kingdom Bacillati; phylum Cyanobacteriota; class Cyanophyceae; order Oculatellales; family Oculatellaceae; genus Oculatella; species Oculatella sp. FACHB-28. Next base: position 148,561 of record NZ_JACJPJ010000045.1, read on the forward strand.
CAGCACCTGCACCAATTAGGGTATGAACTTCGTCAATTACCAGGATGACGTTCCCAGCTTGACGAATCTCATCCATAATCTTCTTCAGGCGCTCTTCAAATTCACCTCGATATTTGGTGCCTGCAACCAGCAGACCAATATCTAAAGTGACAACGCGCTTTTCTTCTAGGATGTCAGGGACATCGTTGTTAGAAATGCGCTGAGCCAAACCTTCAGCGATCGCGGTTTTACCTACTCCAGGTTCACCGATTAGAACAGGGTTGTTCTTTGTACGGCGACCTAGAATTTGAATAACTCGCTCAATTTCTTTTTGACGACCAACAACGGGGTCAAGCTTGCCCTCAGCGGCCATCTGGGTCAGGTTAGCCCCAAATTCGTCCAGGGTTGGAGTTTTGGTACGACCTTGACTGCCACCAGCAGAAACCTCTGCGGTTTCTCCTAGCATCCGAATGACTTGGGTTCGAACTTTGGAAAGGTCAACTCCCAAGTTCTCCAGAACCCGTGCGGCGACTCCTTCCCCCTCTCGGATTAAACCCAAGAGTAAGTGTTCAGTCCCAATGTAGTTATGCCCCAGTTGACGAGCCTCTTCAAGCGACAGTTCTAGGACGCGCTTGGCTCGTGGTGTGAATGGGATTTCAACGGCGACGAAGCCAGAGCCTCGGCCGATGATTTTTTCGACTTCAATCCGAGCGTCTTTGAGATTGACGCCCATTGATTTCAGCACTTTGGCGGCGACGCCGGTCCCTTCTCCAATCAGACCCAGGAGGATCTGCTCTGTACCCACGAAGTTATGTCCCAGGCGACGTGCTTCTTCCTGGGCAAGCATAATCACCTTAATGGCTTTTTCTGTGAAGCGTTCAAACATGGCGTTTTTCCATCACCTGCTGCGTGCCGGTACTGCTGATTCTAGCATAGGGAAACGGACTGGTTGCCACCTGTACAACAACCAGCCCATAGTAGTAGTTATCAAAGCTTCAGCAGATTAATTGGCTAGGAATTTTTGCCTAGAGGATGTCGATTTTACTTCCCGAAAAGAAATCACATCATGAAGGTGTCCCCAAGTCAAGGGATCTTTCGGGTTGGATATAAACTTTCATCAGTTACGGGCAAACTCCATCCGGACTGGCATAAGCGATCCAAGATCTGACTTTGCCAAATCTTTAGAGTTTGCTGAAACTCAGGACGCTGTAAGCCATTGTGCCAAAGGATCAGGGCATCTTCCCCAGTGTCTTGATAGTAGCGTCGTCGTCTTCCCACCTCGCTGAAGCCAAATTTTTGATAGAGGGCGATCGCCGCTCGATTAGAAACCCGCACTTCTAAAGTTGCCCATTCTAAACCCCGTTTCCAAGCCGACTGCAGCAGTGCCCAGAGTAAAATTTGCCCTAGCCCCTGTCGCTGATAGTCAGGATGAACTGCAAGGATAGTAATATGCGCTTCTTCTAGAATTGCCCAAAGGCAGGCGATTCCTAAGAGAGGAAGTGTGGAAGGTTCAGGAGAAGTAGGTTGACTATTCCAGTCTTCCGTCTCCAATCTTTGCTCCTGTGCTTCCGACTCTTCTTGCCCCCGCCCCCCGCCTTTAGCCCCTAACCCCTCTTCCCCCAAATTTTCTAGTACTAGTAAATCACTATTGGGGCTGTCAAGTTCTCGCTTATAACCATCTAGTGTCCACAGACCTCCTAGAGCAAGCTGATCTAGCTCTACGGCAGCGGCGAGTTGGTCTGAAGTTAGAGACGCTATTTTGAGGAATTTCAAACAAACCTTGAAGGAATGACTTAAGGATGCACAGCCCTCAATTGTACACTAGGTAATAGAACGCAATAATTACTAATTTTCTTAAGGACATCGCAAACGCAATGGTATCGACTCCCGCTGTGGGGACAAATTCTGGTTGCCAGTATTTACCACATCCCACGACTGCTCAGCCTTCGCCCAATCAGTATTTGCTGCCGCTGACTGCTCAAGTTAATTCGCAAGACCATTTGCAGATTGGTGGCTGCGATGTGCCTGCACTAGTTCGGCAATTTGGTTCACCACTCTACGTTTTGGATGAGCAGACGTTGCGAACGGCTTGCCGTCAGTACCGCGATGCCTTCAAGCGCTACTATCCGGCTGAGTCACTGGTGATTTACGCCTCAAAAGCCTGGAACTGTTTGGCAGTTTGTGCGATCGCCGCGAGTGAAGGGTTAGGCATCGACATAGTTTCGGGGGGCGAGCTCTACACAGCGCTACAGGCTGGCGTTGATCCCAAAGTACTTTATCTACACGGCAACAATAAATCGTTAGAAGAGTTGCAGTTGGCGATCGCTTCTGGCTGCACGATTGTCGTGGACAACTGGTTTGAGCTACAAACACTGGCAGAGTTGACGCACGGCAAAAATCCTCCATTGCCGATCATGCTCCGCCTTACTCCAGGAATTGAATGCCACACCCACGAATATATTCGCACCGGGCACCTGGACAGCAAGTTTGGCTTTGATCCTGACCAGCTAGATTCAGTCTTTCAGTTTATTAGTCAGCAGGAAGGACTGGAATGCATTGGGCTTCATGCTCACATCGGCTCTCAAATTTTTGAGCTACAGCCCCACCAGGACTTAGCAGGTGTCATGGTGCAATGGCTTAGCAAAGCCTCACAACATGGACTGCCTATCAGAGAGTTGGATATTGGTGGTGGCTTAGGAATTCGTTACACCGAGTCAGACGATCCACCCAGCATTGAGGAATGGGTGCGGGTAATTTGTGAAAGCGTCGTCAAGGCTTGTGAGGCGCAACAAGTTCCTCTACCGAAGCTGATTGCCGAACCGGGGCGATCGCTGATTGGGTCTGCCTGTGTCACGGCTTACACAATCGGTAGCCAAAAAGTGATCCCAGGTGTACGAACTTACGTTAGTGTAGATGGCGGCATGTCTGACAATCCTCGACCGATCACGTATCAGTCGGTGTACCGGGCAGTTGTTGCTAACCGAATGTCGGCAGACTGTACGGAGACAGTAGCGATCGCCGGAAAGCACTGTGAATCTGGCGACATTGTAATCAAGCAAGCTCACCTGCCAAAAACTCAGCCAGAAGATATCCTCGTCGTTATGAACACAGGAGCCTACAATTACAGCATGGCTTCTAACTACAATCGGGTTCCTCGCCCAGCAGCAGTTTTAGTCAACCAGGGAGAAGCTAGCTTAATCTTGCAGAGAGAAACCTACCAAGATTTGATTCGACAAGATTGCATACCAGAAAGACTGATGTCCAAGGATGAGGGATGAAGGATATAAGGATGAAGGGTAAGCAAAGTCCACCTGTTTTCTGGCTACCTTCTGATTAACTGAAGCACCCCTATTCCGTTGCTAACAACAACAGAACTGCATTTGCGTTCCTTCCTTCATCCTTCCCAAGTCCCCTTCCAACCCGCGACGCAAGAATAACTAGATCAATCAGATGGGATCTCTGTTGGAGCAATGGCTGAAAAACCTGAGCTGGACTCAGTCCTTGCTTTCCGCGATCGACATTGGGTTGGTTCTGGTTTTAACCTACATGGTGCTAATCATCATTGGAGAACGACGGACTCTATGGATGGTAAGAGGACTAATCGTTCTTATGCTGGCAGCAGCACTTAGCAGTACGCTTAATCTCAAACTGCTCAGTTTTGTGCTGGAAAAACTGGTGATCGGCTCCGCTGTAGCAATGGCCTTTATCCTGCAAGCTGAGTTTCGGCGCTTTCTAGAACAGCTTGGGCGGGGAGAAATCGTACAGCTATTTAAGCCCGCTCATGCAGCCATTCCTAAACCTGATAGCGTCATTGATGAAATTGTGGATGCTGTCAAAGAGCTTTCTCAAAATCGAACCGGTGCATTGCTGATTCTGGAAACAAATCGCCCGATTGACGAACGAGACTTTTCGGTACCAGGGGTTCGCATTAACGCAGAAGTTTCTAAGGAACTGCTGCAAACCATTTTTCAAACCACCACCCTGCTGCACGATGGGGCAGTCCTAATTCGAGGCTCTCGCGTTGTAGCGGCGGGAGTAATTTTGCCGATTTCTGAGCGGACGGCCTCCCGCCAACTTGGAACTCGCCACCGAGCCGCTATGGGAATTACAGAACGAGTCGAAAATTGCCTGTGCGTTGTTGTATCCGAAGAAACAGGGTCAATTTCCTTAGCTGAAAGGGGTACTCTAAACCGACCCTTAACCAGCAGTAAACTGAGAGAGCTTTTGCGGGATCGCTTCTCTCAATCTGTAGAGCGTGAAGCAGTTGCCCCTCAACTGCGGAGCCTGGGTCGTCAGTTAAGTACCCAACTAAAAGCATTGTTTTTGCGTTTAATTCGCCTTTCATCGTCGGCTTCTCGGGAGAAAAAATGACAGCCAAATCAACCCTTTTGCAACTGCCTGCTGATTTGGATCAGGAACGCTTACCCAGGCATGTCGCTGTAATTATGGACGGCAATGGTCGCTGGGCAAAGCGGCAAGGTTTACCTCGAATCATGGGACACCGCCGAGGAGTAGACACGCTCAAAGACTTGCTGCGTTGCTGCAAAGATTGGGGAGTTAAAGCACTGACGGCCTATGCTTTTTCAACAGAAAATTGGGGCCGCCCGTTAGAAGAAGTTGACTTCTTGATGACGCTGTTTGAGCGGGTTCTGCGCCAGGAACTGCGGGAAATGATGGCTGAGGATGTGCAGATTCACTTTGTCGGCAATTTAGATGCACTGCCGCGATCGCTTAAGGCTGAAATTGAACGTTCAATGCTAGAAACCCAGAAAAACCAGGGTATTCAGTTTACAGTAGCGACTAATTACGGCGGCAGGCAGGAAATTGTTCAGGCTTGTCGGGCGATCGCCACCCAAGTGCAGCAAGGGCTATTGCAACCCGATCAGATTGATGAGGCTATATTTGAGCGTCATCTTTACACAGCTGGCATTTGCGACCCTGATTTATTAATTCGCACTAGCGGCGAGATGCGAATCAGCAACTTTTTACTCTGGCAGGTCGCATACGCTGAGCTTTACGTTACTGAAACCCTCTGGCCCGACTTTGACCGCGCTGAGTTTCATCGTGCCCTCTGTGCCTATCAACAGCGCGATCGGCGTTTTGGGAAAGTAAAGAGTTAGTTTATGCTCCGATAAAGAGTTAATTTGCCGATTTTTTAGGGAGAAGGTCGTCAGGAAGGGGAGAGGGAAATACTTCTGCGTTTACTGACTCAAAAGTTCGGGGCGATCGCCTCTCCTCTTCGACAGCAAATTCACTTGCTTTCCCTTAACCAGCTAGAAAGTTTGAGTGAAGCACTCTTAGACTTTTCAGATGTAGCAGATTTGGTAGTTTGGTTAGAAGCAAATCAAAACTCTAGATGAGCGCCAATTTATTTCAACAGATCCAGTTTCGAGGGGTCATGGACCTGTAAAAATTGCCTCATCCAAATCCCTGCGGCTGAGGGAGTACTTGAATGAGCGCTGAATGTCTTGCCCATCTTCTCCAGCCCGGATGTAGCGTACATTTAAGGAGTCAACATCCAGCCAAAGCTCTGCTTTCCAGTTGAGCTGTTCAATGTGCCAACAGTGAATGTCCAGACTGTCCTGATGGCATCCCTGAGAAATGAGCCATTGTTCAATATCGGGTAAGGGATGGTTGTAAAGGGGAGTATCAGCCGAGGGAAGAGTCATAGCAGCAGAGTCATACATGAACAGTTGCAAAAGAGTTTGGATCAACCAAGTTTGATGTAGAAGTCAAATCAACAGAAGCGGGTTGATCTGGGTTTGATGGCGTCAGAACAGAAGGAGTTTCTCCTGATTCTACAGAATTGGAGTCAGAAGCATTCGATTCGATCGCAGGCTGCATTTGAATCAATTCATCATCCACGGATGGAGTTTCTAGAGACGAAGCTGACGAATTGTCCTGGGGCAAATCTACAGTTTGCTCTAGTTGAGGTATGGGATGAGAAATTTCCTGCTGAATCTGGGCTTGGCTAAACGGTCGAAAAGCTATCTCACCCCGAGTCAGACCAATAGTCACAACAAGAATTAGACAGCAGACAAAAGTAATACCGAGGATAAACAGAGCAAACACCTCACCCGGGGAAAGGGGCCGATCAGTAGGGTCAAGATACGCAGAGGAACGAAAGCTTTTTGACCGAGAAGCTGAACGGCTGAGGTCGGTTGAGGATTGAATTACGGATACGCGAGAGTAACCAATCTTTAAGTCGTAAGCAAATCGCCGTTCGGGGCTACTTAGCGTAGCATAGGCTTCGTTCAACTCCTGAAATTTGGCGATCGCCACCGCCGCAGGCAGAGTCGTAGTGTCTGGATGATAAAGCTTACTCAGTTCGCGGTAAGCCCGACGAATTTGCTGAGCAGATGCTGAGGGAGGCAGCCCCAGCAACCCATAGTAGCTATTAGCCAGCCTTTGCTCTGGCGTTTCCTGGTTATTAGAGTTCGGGGTTGCTCCACTGCGAGTCACACAAAACCCTCTGCTGCTCGTTGCAATACGCTTACTGGTCTCGACTATTTTAACTGGGTTCAGCAGTTTGCTTAGAAACGGTAGGACGCATATCCTAAACAAAAATTTTTAAGCTCTAAACCCTACCCTTAGAACACGATTTCAAAACACTCAGTTCGGGTCAGGCGAATTTGCGCCAGGGTGAAAACAACTGGAATCACACGACCGTAGTTAGTGGCGATCGTCCGCCAGCCCAAGTCAGCAAAAAACCAGGCCCACATGGCTGGTCCCAAGAGTGCAAAAATGCTGCGAACAGTTCCGTATCGGGCGGCACTTAAAGCCATGCCTCGATAGGCCGTCTGAAGTGCAGCCTGACTTTGAATTTGAGCAGCTACCGTTGCACCGCCCTTGACGATTGCCTGCTTTGCCACATGATAGGTTGCAGCATGAAGTGCGAACTGACGAGCGACATGCTGGAGTAGCCAGGGACGAATCACTGAACTAACAGCAAGTGCTCCACCACCTTTTAGCAACAGACCCAGCGGGTCTTGCTGCATCGGAGCCGGAAGTTGTTTGGCAAGCTGCGATTGAGAGAGCGATCGCTGAATCTTCCCACTCAGAACCCTTTGCTCAGCAGCAGGCAGTTTTTTCCAAGCTCGGTTGAGCAGGTCTAGAAACAGTTCTGCCTCCAAATCCATCGTGGAAAAGTTTTCCCCATAAGGAATTTTGAGGTAGCGGCAGACTTGAATGAGCACCTGTCGATAGTTAACTTGATTGGTCTGACCTCGCAAAACAGTCATGCCATCGGCAGCTAGAAAGCGGAATCTGTCTTCTAATGCATCCAACCAAATCTGGCGATCGCAGCTTTGCACATCTAGCGGATCAGGTGTGTAAACGTAATCGAGTGGATTAAACTTGCGGCGAAACAGAATTTCAGTTAAGACTTGCAGTTCTTCTTCTGTTGCCAACTCTAACCCTGCTCTCAGTTCATCCACCTTAAATTCCTCCCCTTTGTGCGAAGCCTAGATGTTTGGAAGATTCTTTGCGGCTTACAACTTCTACGTCCTATTGCGAACCTAACTATTGCAAGCCTAATTGTTTGCCAGCCTAATTGTAAGTAAAGCGTCAGTAGAGCTTTTCCTGCTCAAATTCTTCCCGCAATTTTCCTGCTTGTCCCATATTCTACTGAATTGCAGGCATAACAGGATTGCTCATGGTTGACATAGCGGTAATTGGGGCAGGACTGGCAGGGTTAATTTGCGCCCGACAGCTCCAGCAAGTGGGATATCAGGTTGTCGTCATCGAAAAATCGCGTGGCTTGGGTGGACGGGTTGCAACACGACGATTGCAGGACACCTGTGCTGATCACGGAGTCCGGTATTTAGAAGACCAGGGTGAACTGTCGCAGCAGTTGATCCAGATTTTGAGCGATCGCCAAATTCTACATCCCTGGCTCAAAACCCCTTATCAGTTAGAAGCTGAGACTTTACATCCGACATCCCCTTCCTTGCGATATGCAGCATCGGCGGGGATCACGTCTGTAGCCAAGTTTTTGGCGACAGATTTAGAAATTTGGCGAGGGCAACGGGTCATAGCGATCGCTCCTGCTACTGATCAGTGGGAACTTCAGCTAGAACCGACGGCGGGTGAATCGATCCCTAACTTTCGAGCCAAAGCCCTGGTTGTGGCGATCCCTGCACCACAGGCGTTGGCGTTGATCGAACCCCTGAGTTCAGTAGTACCTACTAATTTCTTAAAGAAGCTGCGTTCGGTTGAGTTTGAGCCTTGCTTGAGTGCGATCGCCACCTACCCTACCGGTCATCAGCAAGACCTTGCAAACCTTGCAGAAGCAATTACTTTCCCTAAAGATTCAGACTTAACCTGGCTGAGCATAGAGAGCAGCAAACGCCCTGGCGATCGCCAACCCGTCATAGTCGCGCAGAGCAGCCCTGAATTTGCTCAACGTTATCTAGACACCACGGACTTACAGCTAGCAGGACAGCATTTGCTGGAGCAAGCAGCAAAACTGGGATTGCCCTGGCTGAATACGCCGGAAACCTTGCAGGTGCATCGGTGGCGCTATGCTTTTGCCAGTCAGCCTTTAGCTGACCAATATTTGGAAACCAATGCACCGTTACCCCTCGTGTGTAGTGGTGATTGGTGTGGCGGCAGGCAAACTGAAAATGCCCTCCGTTCGGGTAGGGAGGCAGCGATCACCATCAACCAGCAGCTAGAGCAGCGATCCATGCCGCCCATCAATCTGCTTCTATAGGGCGTTGCTGCTTAGGATATAAGCCGTAGTGTAGGGGCAGTTCGCGAACTGCCCCTACAGGGATTAGTGGTTTATACAAGTGGAGACTGCTTAAGCAAAGAGGAGAAGGTACCTACCCCGCTTCATGCAGTACTAAACAAAGCAAAAGCCTGAATTTTTGGCGAAAGTTGAACTTTCGCCAAAAATTCAGGCTTTTGTTAAGAAGAGGTTTGAAAAGTTTAGTTTGTTGCCCAAAAAGAGTAAGGACGTTGCACTTGGGCAAACTGCTGCACTCTAATCCAGGGGCTATCTGCTAAAAACTTTGCTACAGCGTTAGAGACTATCCGCAGCCCCTTCACTGTTGTCTCTGCTGGAATCTTGCTCAGACTCATCTGAATCTTGAGCCATGTTGCCACCACCATACCGTCTTCTACCAAACCGACCCGTGTTGGTACGCTTACGGAATTTGCGAGCGTATGCCTGATTACGAAGCGCTTTTTCTTTCTTTTGGTTACGGCGCTTAGCCATTCTTGACCTCTTTAGAGCAATGAACAAATAGTAAAACCATTAGCTGAACCTCCCGAAGTAGGGAACTCACACAAGATTATCAGCCATACCAACCGGTGGCTGATTTCGAGAAAGTGATCAACTATTTGAGGAATTTCACCCCAAACGGTTTGCAAGAAGTTAACTCTAACACAATCTCAGGACACTAATAATTTTGCTTGAGCGTTTAGGGCTGAAGCTTAGCAGCATCGGCTAACACCTGGGCAAATTGCAATGCCTCTTCTGGTGTAGAAATTTTGCCTTCCGCTTGAGCAATTTGAAGTGCTTCTAGAAGTTGACCAATTTGCGGCCCAGGAGGCAATTTCAACTTGGACATCAAGTCGCGACCCGTGAGCAGTGGAGTGGGATGGGCAACGGGATCACGGGGATCAAGAAATCGCTCAATCAAAGGAGCGATCGCCTCGATTGAGATATCCATTGCAACAGCTAACACCACCAGCGCCGGAAAGATTGCTCCAACTTGCTGAAAGAAAAAATACTGTTCTCGCAAAGATGTCGTGGGCAAAACCAGAGATGGCATCTGGGGCAAAAATTTAAGTGCCATCAAAACTGCCTGGACTTCCGTGCGGCTGTATTTTAAGCGCCACAGTTCTGACTCAGCAGTTTCTAGCGTCCCAATTAGGCGAGTCAGCTTTGCCACCTTGAGCCAACTCCGTCCTGCGCCAGAAAATTTTTGCTGGTCGCGAACCCAACCCAATAGCTCTAAACCTAGAGGCGGACAGGCATTGCTGAGGGCGATCGCCGCCTGATCAATTTTCTCAATTTGCGTTAACCCTTTTACAGTCGCATGAGGCAGCCAATATTGCAGTAAACCGTCCTGCCACGCCATCTTCAAAAACGGCGTCCCCTTAGGTGTGCTTAACAGATAGCTCAGTTCTGCCTGGACTCTTTCTGCGGCAATTTCCTCTAGCAATCCTGCTAGCTTTTGAATCGTCGTTTGGGTTTCTGGCTCTAGCGTAAAATCAAGTTGAGCCGCCTGACGGTAAGCCCGCAGCAGTCTCAGTGGATCTTCCTTTAAATTTTCGGGAGCGATCATGCGAATGAGTCGCTGCTGCAAGTCACCGTAGCCTTGCAGCGGGTCAAGCAGTTCCTCGGTGTGCGGATGGTAGGCGATCGCATTTACTGTAAAGTCGCGCCGTTGCAGGTCAGTTTCTAAGCTGTGACCGACCTGCTGAGCAAAGTCGACCGTCGCCATGTCAAATACGACCCGCGCAATTTGGCGTTCTGCATCAAGCAAGACAAACCCAGCCTTATAGTGGTTGGCGATCGCCCGTGCCGTTTCGACTGCCCTTTCTGGCAGTACAAAATCTAAATCTAAATACTCGGCGTTTCGTCCGAGCAGGGCATCTCGAACATTTCCCCCCACTAAATAGGTTGCCCTGGGTAACCACTCCCGCCCAAAGGGCCAGGTCTGGGGAAACAAAACCGACGCAGCAGCAGGACATTCCTGCGGTGGGTCACAATCTAAGTGCAAATTTGTACAGTTCAACAGCCTAATCCAGGCAAAAAAATAACTTGGGCGCTTGTCTTTCATTTTGCAACATCACTCGATGGTCGGTGATGGGTTTGGCAAAACTTGAGCTAGAGTAGCAGAAAAGAGGCTAGACATCGCTATAGTCTTTTGCAAAAGGTATTTGTTTAATGCTGACTGGCTTCGCTAGCCAACATCAAATATCGCTTACTCGCGGATTGCACGGAGGAAACTAAGATGTGTATTTGCGTAAACTGCCACTACGTCGATCGCTGCACAACTTACCATGCGGTCGAAGGGCAGCATCAGCAACCCCATCTGACGGAATTTCCTACATTTGAGGCAACAGAACCCACCATCAACGTCAACATTCGCAATCACGGCGATGAGATTGAAATGGAATGGGATGTCGTAGGTTGCCTCAGTTTTAAGGAAGAAGCAGGCAAGTGGGCAAGGCTACGCCCAGGCGAACTAGTGCCAACTTGAGCAGGAGCGATCCGCCAAGGCAGGCTTACCATAGAACTACTGCCTGTCTATAAAGCGTATGAGCCATTGCCTTAACTCAGTTTGTCAGCAGCCTAAAAATCCTGATAGTGCTAATTTCTGTCAAACTTGTGGGTCGAGGTTGCGACTAGCAGAACGCTATCGGGCGATTCGGCTAATTGGACAGGGTGGCTTTGGTAGAACGTTTCTGGCTATTGATGAGTCAGTTCCAAATCAGCCTTGCTGTGTGATTAAGCAGTTTTTACCAACTAACGCAGGTAGGAATTTGCAGAAAGCGGCAGAGCTTTTTCGTCAGGAAGCAGAGCGACTGGCAGAATTAGGGCGACACCCTCAAATTCCCAGGCTATTGGCGCATTTCGAGCAATCAGACGGCCAATACCTGGTGCAAGAATTCATTGACGGGCAAAATCTGGCTGAAGTGCTGGCAGAGGAAGGTCCATTTAGCGAAACCGAAATTCGCGAACTGCTAGATGATTTGCTGCCCGTCCTGCGCTTTATTCACAGCTACCAGGTGATTCACCGCGACATTAAGCCTGAGAATATCATTCGTCCTAAAACGGGCGATCGCCTTGCCTTGGTAGATTTCGGAGCTTCAAAGTACGCGACCGGGACCGCTCTGAGCCGAACTGGAACCGTGATCGGCAGTGCAGGCTTTGTTGCGCCAGAGCAGGCGATCGGTAGGGCAGAATTTGCCAGCGATCTTTATAGTTTGGGGGTTACCTGTGTGCATTTGCTGACAGCAATGCATCCTTTCGACCTGTATTCGGTCAGTGAAGATGACTGGATCTGGCATCAGTATTTGGTAGAGCCTGTCAGTGCGGAGTTGGAGCGGGTTTTAGATAAATTGTTGCAGCGGGCAACCAGTCAGCGCTATCAGACCTCTACAGAAGTGTTGCAAGATTTAAGCGCAAAGCTAGGTGCTGTGAAGATGGGTCGCTCAATAGCTGCCGTGAAGCAAGTTCCAAATCAGGCTCCAAATAAAGTAACTGAATCGTCCTTAGCCTGGGCACGTCCTCCGCTATCAATTGAGCTAGGGCAAGAATTGGGTGAACCTGGCAGGCAACCTCGCAGCAGACAATCTACTCAAAATAGTCAAACGACCAATCGCCAGTTTGCTAACTGGCAATGCGTGCAAACGCTGTTAGGGTTTCCGGGGGGCGTGACGGCGATCGCCATCAGTTCCGATGGGCAGACCCTTGCTAGCAGCAGCACTGACAAAACAATTCGGCTGTGGAATTTGTTCACTGGAGAGTTAGAGCAAACCCTGGGGCGATCGCTCTGGTTTCGCACCGGACACACCGACCGCATCAACAGCCTAGTTTTCAGCCTTGATGGACAAACCCTGATCAGCGGCAGCGACGACAGCAGCCTAATTTTGTGGAATTTGCGTGATAGACGAGCTAGCGTTACTCTCGACAGCCCAAGCTGGATTGTGGGAGCGATCACCCTTACACCAGACGGACAGTTTCTCGCCAGCGGCAGCGGAGATGGCAAAATTCATCTATGGCACCTGCCCGACCAGGAACTCATTGCCACGCTAGACAAACATCGCGATCGCATCACTTCCCTTGTGATCAGTCCCGATGGGCAAACCCTTGTCAGCAGCAGCTACGACAAAACAATTCGCCTGTGGGATTTGCAGCACGATCAGCTCAACAATACCCTACTCGCACACAGCGATCGGGTGAATGCGATCGCTATTTGTTCGGGTTGGCGCACGATGGTCAGCGGCAGCAGCGATCGCAATATCAAAATTTGGGACTTAAATCCAGAAGAACCCTTTCGCACCCTTGCAGCCCACACTGACTCGGTCAACTGCCTCACCTTTCATCCCAATGGACAGCTTTTTGCCAGTGGCAGTGAAGACCGCACAATTCACCTGTGGGACGCAGAAACGGGCGATCGCCTTTCCACTCTCCGCCACGCTTGGGGAGTTAACGCCCTTGCCTTTAGCCCAGATGGAGAATTCTTGGTCAGCGGCAGTTCGGATGAGACGATTAAGATTTGGAGGCAGGCTGAATGATCGACCCGTCCTACTGCCAACTCATGTCCCAATATAACCACTGGATGAATCAGAAGCTCTACGCGATTTGCGCGGAGATTCCTGATGAGGAGCGGAAGCAGGATCGGGGTGCTTTCTTCAAGTCAATTCACGGTACGTTAAATCATTTGCTGGATGGCGATCGCACCTGGATGGAGCGATTTACCGGAAAACCCTTTTCATCCCGAAGGATTGGAGGGGAACTGTATTCTGATTTTGAGCAACTCCGCCAGGAACGCGAGCAGGTTGACCAGGAAATTTTGGCATGGGCTAAAACACTTTCAGCCGAATGGCTTGCCCAACCCTTTGAATACACCAGCAACGTAGACGGCAGAACCCGAACTTTGCCGACCTGGACCCTGGTAACGCACCTGTTCAACCATCAAACGCACCATCGCGGTCAACTCACAACTTTGCTCTCTCAAATAGGGCACGATCCGGACGTAACGGATTTACCCTGGTTGCCTGAACTAAGTTTGCAGTGAGCGACAACAATTATCATTTTTGATTAACAAAAAGGTTTGAGCTATGGGCAACTCCTCCATCGAAGCCGTTCCCGTAACTGTGTTGACAGGATACCTGGGAGCAGGAAAAACAACGCTGCTAAACCGCATTCTGACTCACGAACACGGCAAAAAAGTGGCAGTAATCGTGAATGAGTTTGGCGAAGTGGGCATTGATAACCAGTTAGTAATCGATGCCGATGAAGAAATCTTTGAGATGAACAACGGCTGCATCTGCTGCACGGTGAGAGGCGATCTGATTCGCATCATCGGCAATTTAATGCGGCGACGCGACAAGTTTGATCATCTGGTGATTGAAACGACTGGATTAGCTGATCCCGCTCCCGTGATTCAAACCTTTTTCGTAGACGAAGATGTCAATTCTCAAATGCAGTTAGATGCTGTTGTGACGGTAGTTGACACTAAGCACATTTGGGAGCATTGGGACAGCAGCGAAGCACAAGAGCAAATTGCCTTTGCCGATGTGATTTTGCTCAACAAAACTGATCTGGTTGAGCCAGCCCAACTGCAGGAGTTGGAGCAGCGAATTCGGGGAATGAATGCGATCGCCAAAATCTATCACACCCAAAACTGCTCGGTTGAAATGGATTCCGTCTTAGGTGTAGGTGCATTTGACCTTCAGCGGGCACTAGAAATTGATCCGCAGTTTCTCAATGAAGATGCCCACGAGCACGACGAAACGATTACTTCGATCGCGCTGGTTGAGTCGGGTGCAATTAACGGCGAAAAGCTGCAAGCCTGGATCAGCCAATTGCTGCAAACCCAGGGTCCTGATATTTTTCGGATGAAGGGAATTTTGAATCTGGCGGGTTCTGACCAGCGGTTTGTATTTCAAGGCGTACACATGATTTTTGACGGCAGACCCGATCGCCTCTGGAAGCCCGATGAACTTCGCAAGAATGAACTAGTTTTCATCGGTCGCAACCTGGACGAAACCAAACTGAGAGAGGATTTCCGGGCGTGTCTAATGTAGGTGCAGCTAATCGTCAGCTTGTAGAACCGTTCTGGCAAGGCAATCTAAATGACTACGTGACAGCGATCGCCTGGTCGCCCAACGGTCAAATTCTTGCCGCTAGTTCTGCTGCTGGAGAGGTTGTAATCGTAGATATTGAGACGCGATCGCTCCGGTCTATACAAACGGGCAATGGGCGATCGCTCAACTGCCTGGGTTTCTCTTCAGACGGTCGATTTTTAGCAACAGGCGGGCAAGAGGGATGGGTCAAAATCTGGCAGATTGAAGCTGGAGATTTCACATTAATCACGACGATTGAAAACCCCCCGGTTTGGATCGATCACCTCGCCTGGAATCCTAAACACAACGAGCTAGCGTTCAGTCTAGGACGCGATGTCCAAATTTGGGATGTGGAAGCTGGCAAAGTTACGGCTACCTTAAACTTTGAGGCATCGTCTGTTTTGGATCTAGTGTGGCATCCCCAGGGTGAATTTTTGGCAGCGGCAGGACATCGAGCTGTCAAGACCTGGAACCGTGAAGCTTGGCACAGCGACCCAACTACCTGGGAACTGATAGCCGCAAGCGTGGCGATCGCTTGGTCGCCTAACGGAGAATATCTAGCATCCGGCAACATGGATCGAACATTGCTGGTCTGGCAATGGGGCAATCCCTATCCCTGGCAGATGCAGGGCTTTCCGGGTAAAGTGCGGCAGCTTGCCTGGTCAGACCTGTTAACTAAAACAGGTGCACCACTGTTGGTGACCAGCAGTCAAGAAGGACTAATCGTCTGGGCAAAACATCCCGATGAGTCAGTTGGCTGGGGCGCAAATGTACTGAATTTGCATGAGGGAACGGTGCAGGCGATCGCCTTTCAACCGGGCACCGCACTACTGACATCTGCTGCTAACGACGGTTGGATCGGGTTATGGCAACAAGCCTCAAAAGTTGTCCAAATCCTAGAAGGAGCACCTCAGGGATTCTCTTGTCTGGCATGGCAACCCAGCGGTCAAAAACTAGCCGCCGGAGGACAAAACGGCGAACTGCTGATCTGGTCGTAACTTGGCTAAGCAGAAGGATTTGGTTAGTTCACTACCTCTAGTCCAAGGTGCTAGTTTAAGGGCAGAGCATTGTATAAGAGCTATTACTATGTCTTCCACAGCAGTCACTACAGTTGTCAAAATGCTGGAGTCGTTGCCGACTCAACTACAAGAGCAAGTTGCAGAGCATCTACGAGAGTACATCGACGACCTACAAGATGAAATCGCATGGAACGAGATATTCCAGAGAACACAGCCAAAACTTGTTGCTGCGGCGCAGCAAGCTAAACGAGCGATCGCTGAGGGACAAGCAGTCCCTATGAACTACGACAAGCTATGAAGTCCGCAGTTCTACCCTCATTTTGGAGTGGATACCAGCAACTAGGTTATGAAACAAGACAAAGTGCAAGGAAAGCGTATCGATTGTGGGCAGAAAATCCCTTTCACCCGTCCTTGCATTTCAAATGCATTAACGCCGAAGAAGGGATTTGGTCTGTCAGAGTGACGCGGAGCTATCGGGCACTTGGAATCTTAGAAGGTGACACCGTGACTTGGTTCTGGATCGGTAGCCATGACAACTATGAGCGTTTCTTCTCGTAGCTTCCGCTGGCTCAACCCCTTAACCTGTCCAGTTCCTGGCTAACAGACTTTCTGTCCTTATCTTGTCTCTAGTTCACCGCTTCTAGCTCAAAGTAGAAGTCCGTCTGATTGCTTTCAGCAGCCGAGAGTGCCTCGATCACCTCCGCCGGATCGCGGCGAAACTGACGCTGAACGACTGTCCAGCATGCATCGCGACCATCGGTTGTGACGGGAGCCAGGTTTCGCAATTGTCGCAGAGAGTTCATGCAGGCGGGGCAGTCACAACCGAACAGAGCAACGGCTGCATCGCTTTCTGCCTCGCTAAATGCCAGCATGGGATATTCAGCATTTGGATTCTCGTAAACTCTGGAGTCGTCGCTAACTGAGGCATTAGTAAACGTTGGAGCGATTGGAGCCGCAGCCTGAACCGAATCGCCAGTTTGCGCTGGACCAACAACCGGAATATTGACACGAGCCGCAAGGCTAGCAACGTGTTGCGCTGGAGCTACCCGTGTGCAGCTAAACTGATTAGGCTGCAGTTGGGAGGGGCGGCACGTCACAGGCTCAACCGACTCAGCAGCAACAGGTACACCTGCATGAGCCGAATTCGTTACTACTAGCAAAGACAGCATCGCCCCAGTCAAACTGGGAAGGGATACTAGACTGAGGGCAATCTTACTTTTCATAACTCAATCTTTGAAAAGGGTCGTTTAACTGTAAATCTTGCGGCAGCCGCTACACGACAGATTTCAAGAAATCTGTACGTGTTATTCAGATGCTAAATATTTTAGAGTCTATGCTCAGATTACTCTAGCAGGCAAAACCTGCCGGTTCAGGAAAAATGCAATGCAATTTCTATTTTGGGCAAGAAATTACCCTGAACTTCGCCTAGCGAATGGCGTACAGCCGTAAAATTATTGTTAGAGTTTTCAAACGGTCTTCGCAGTTTTGCGGGAAGAAAACACTGAGGAATGGGAGCAGTCTTTACAACTCTTAAAGTACTTTAACTATTCCTCAGATAGGGCAGGCAGGGTGTTGCATCTATAGAATTTGTTTGCCTCCTCGATCCGTTAGGGCGAGGCTGTTTTTTTGCGTCTGGCGGTGCGAAGCAGTTCCCCTTTTGAGGTAATCGCTCTTCTTTCCTAAAACTCACAACTCCTATTCCTTTCCAATTAAGGCAAACTTGAGATCGCCATAATTTAAGAAGCGATTCAGGCTATTCATACAGCTAATCGATTAGAGTTCATTTACGGCAACTGCACAGGAGGTTTCTACCTAACATGAATCGAGCAATTTCCTTAGAGAAAACATTTCCTCCCGCAGCAGAAAAGCAGCCTTATGTGCATGATCTGCATGGGGATCAACGGCATGACGATTATTTTTGGATGCGCGATCGCCAAGATCCCAAAGTAATTGCTTACCTAGAAGCAGAAAATGCCTACACCCAATCCGTGATGCAGCACACGGAAGAACTGCAAACCATGCTGTACCAGGAAATGCTGGCTCGAATTCAAGAAACCGACCTATCAGTGCCTTATCGCAAAGGCGATTTCTACTACTATTCGCGCACTGAAGAAGGCAAAGCTTACTCGATTTACTGCCGCAAACGAGGTAGCCTCGACGCACCCGAAGAAGTGCTGCTTGACCAAAACCAACTTGCCGCAGAGCATGAGTTTTTTCAGCTTGGTTTATTGCAGGTTAGCCCTGACCATCAGCTACTAGCCTATTCCGTCGATACCAGTGGGTCAGAACGCTACACGCTATTTTTCATGGATCTGGAAACTCGCCAGTTGTTCCCAGAAGGCATTACCGAAACTTCGCCTGCTTTTGCCTGGGCGAATGACAGCAAGACCGTATTTTATACGCAAGTAGACGCGACCAATCGTCCGTTTAAGCTGTTTCGACATGAGGTGGGCAACAACACGGCGGAGGATGCGCTGATCCACCACGAAGCCGACGATTCGTACTTTCTGGGGGTCGGTAAGACCCGCAGCGAAGCTTACATTTTGCTGCATCTGGAGAGCAAAATCACTTCAGAAGTGCATTACCTGGAAGCTAACAATCCGACGGATGAGTTTCGGTTGATTCATCCGCGATCGCCCGGCATGGAGTACGGCATTGAACATCACAACGACTCTTTTTACATTGTCACTAACGACAATGCGATCAACTTCAAGCTGATGAAAGCTCCGGTAGATGCACCCGCGAAGGAAAATTGGCAGACGGTGATTCCCCATCGCGAAGACGTGATGATATCTGGTGTGAGTGCCTTTGCGGATCATCTGGTGATTTATGAGCAAGCGGCAGGCTTACCGACAATTCGCGTTCGTCAGCTTTCCACGGGTGATGAACATGATATTGAATTCCCAGAGCCGACCTACGACGTTTCCCCTGGCGGCAACCCAGAATTTAACACGACAATTCTGCGATTTAGCTACACCTCTCTGGTGACTCCTAATTCGGTCTATGACTACAACATGGAAACACGAGAACGGGAGCTAAAGAAGGAAACTCCCGTTTTGGGTGGCTATGACAAAACTCAGTATGTGAGCGAACGCATCACTGCAACTGCTGCGGATGGCACTCAAGTTCCAATCTCGATTGTTTGCAAAAAAGGGATTGAGAAGAATGGCGCAAACCCATTCCTGCTGACGGGCTACGGCTCCTATGGCTTTAGCTACCCGGTGTCGTTTTCGTCTAGCCGACTATCGCTGTTGAATCGGGGCGTGGTGATGGCGATCGCCCACATTCGCGGCGGTGCTGAAATGGGACGCAAGTGGTACGAAGACGGCAAGTTTCTGAAAAAGAAGAATACTTTCACTGACTTCATTGCCTGTGCCGAACACGTGATTGCAGAAGGCTGGACATCGAGCGATCGCCTCGCTATCTCCGGCGGCAGTGCGGGCGGTTTACTAATGGGGTCCGTAATTAACGCTCGCCCTGAACTGTTTAATATCGTGGTGGCTCACGTTCCTTTTGTGGATGTGGTTACCACTATTTTGGATACATCGCTGCCGCTCTCGGCGTTGGAATGGGAAGAGTGGGGCAACCCCAACGACAAAGCCTACTACGACTACATGAAATCCTATTCGCCTTATGACAACGTCGAGGCAAAGGACTATCCGCATTTGCTAATTACTGCTGGCTTAAATGACTCCCGCGTGCAGTACTGGGAACCCGCTAAGTGGACGGCAAAGTTGCGATCGCTCAAAACCGACAAAAATATCCTGCTGCTCAAGACGAACATGGGGGCAGGTCATGGTGGTGCATCCGGACGCTACGAGCGACTCAAGGAAATTGCTTTTGAGTATGCGTTTTTGTTGGATCGATGGGGGATGGTTTAGAAGAAAGGAGCTGATCAAGGTTGATTTTTTGCGTACTCAGTACGCAAAAAATCAACCTTGATCAGCTCCTCATATCCCAGCAATATCTTTGTCATTTTAGCTACAACTGATTCTGGTAATCTATGATGTTGAATCAACTTGATCTAAGTTGCAGCGGGTTAGATTAGGGTCGGTGAAATGAAAAGCGCCCTGGAGTAAAAAGTTAAATGATTGAAGTTGAGCATTTGAGTAAGGTCTATGGCTCGACCCCGGCGATCCAGGATGTCACGTTTGCGGTAGAGCCAGGGGAAATTTTGGGATTTCTTGGCCCCAACGGAGCCGGAAAGACCACGACCATGCGAATTTTGACCGGATATTTGCCTGCAACGGGTGGTACAGCTAAGGTTGCCGGGTTTGATGTGCATGAAGACTCGATGGCAGTCCGCAAGCGAATTGGCTATTTGCCAGAAACGCCACCGCTTTACCCCGACATGACCGTTGAGGGCTTTTTGTATTTTGTGGCGCGGCTGAAAGGCGTAGCGGCTGGCGATCGCTCCAACCAAGTCCAGTCTGCCCTATCTCGCTGCAACCTCCAGGAAAAGCGCAACGTCTTAATTCGCAAACTGTCCAAGGGCTTTCGGCAACGGGTAGGAATTGCTCAGGCGATCGTTCACGATCCACCCGCCATCATTTTGGATGAACCGACCGTCGGGCTTGACCCCCGCCAAATTATTGATGTTCGCAATCTGATCAAAAGCCTGGCAGGAGATCACACGATTATCCTCTCGACCCACATTTTGCCAGAGGTCAGCATGACCTGTAGCCGCGTCGCCATCATTAATAAGGGGCGCGTCGTTGCGACCAATACCCCTGACCAACTGGTTGCACAACTCAGGGGTGGTGCAGGCTATGAGCTAGAGGTCGAAGGTAATTTTGAGGCAGTGCAGCAGCGGTTGCAGACCTTACCCGGCGTGCAGGCTGTAGAAGCGATCGCCGCCGAAATGCTGCCCGAAAATCATTACAAAATTCGTATCACTTCCACACCCGAAGCCGATCCGGGGCGAGATGTTGCAGCGGCGATCGTTGGGACTGGGCTGGGACTCTATGAAATGAAACGGGTTCAGGTCAGCCTGGAAGATGTGTTCCTGGAACTCACTACTGAAGAGAAAACACCAGACGCAAGCTTGCCAGAACCAGAACTCACAGAATCAGACCCATCAGAGGTGACAGGCTCCTCACAGCCATCAGGAAATTCATCAGAAGGAGAAGCAGCTTAGATGCGTGTCATCTTAGGAAACGTTTTGGCGATCTACCGTAAAGAGCTGCAAAGCTATTTTGCTTCCCCCTTTGCCTACATCATCGCAGGGGTGTTTTGGCTGCTCAGCGGTATATTTTTTGCGATATTAATGCTTAGCCCTCAGGGGTTAATCGCTCAAATTGCCCTTCGCGATCAGATGGGTGTAACCGAACCAGTCGATGTTGCCTATGAATTCCTCAATGCTTATTTAGGAGTACTAGGTTCACTCTCCCTGTTTTTGCTGCCAATGCTCTCGATGGGGCTGTATGCCGAAGAACGCAAGCGCGGCACCCTGGAATTGCTTGCTACTTCCCCGATCACAAACTGGGCCGTGGCACTGGGTAAACTGCTGGGCGTGCTGACTTTCTTTATCACAATGGTGCTGCCGCTGCTGGTCTACGAGTCGATCGCCCTTAGCGCTGCCGACCCGCCCGTTCAGCCTACCGTCATGCTGTTGGGTCACGCAGGTTTGATTCTACTTGCAGCTGGAGTGTTATCCCTGGGCATGTTTGTCTCTTCGCTCACTGACAGCACCATTTTGGCTGCAATTCTCACTTTTACGCTGATCTTGTTTTTGTGGATTGTTGAGTCGATCGCCGGAAGCCTCAGCGGTTGGGCAGGAGAAGCCTTAGGACATCTTTCTCTCCTGAAACACTATACCGACCTGATTCAGGGCACTGTCAACACCAGTGGGTTGATTCTGTTTGCTAGCTATATTCTGCTAGGGATCTTTCTTACTGCTCAGTCGATTGAAACCTTCCGGTTCCAGCGCTCGTAGAAACTGTTTAGATAACAAATTGTCCTCGTAAGGGCGTAGCATTCGGCAGAAAGTCTCTGGAGAGCCACAAGTCACCGCCCGAATGCTACGCCCCTACCCCTAGCTGGACAATCTAATCCAATCTGGATTCTCCTAATCCTCAATTCCTAACTCCTAATCCCCTTC
The DNA here is from genome assembly GCF_014696015.1 of Oculatella sp. FACHB-28. Classification (NCBI taxonomy): domain Bacteria; kingdom Bacillati; phylum Cyanobacteriota; class Cyanophyceae; order Oculatellales; family Oculatellaceae; genus Oculatella; species Oculatella sp. FACHB-28. The sequence goes on from NZ_JACJPJ010000045.1 coordinate 170,470, forward strand.
ATTCCCATGAAAACTGCCATTAAATGGAAATACATTAAATATCTGTTTTGGCTAGGTCCAATACTGATCATCATGGGGCTTTCAGCCGGAGTGGTTGCTGGAAGTTGGGGTCCTTTACCTCTAGCTTTGATTATGGCTGGAGTTATCATTTCAGGGATTTGGCTGTTTTCTGAACCCACTGTCCTGAAAGGATTTTTGGATCGTCGTTCGACTCAAGCTGGCACCAACGCCCTAGCTGCAACCCTGGCGGTTTTGGTGATCTTGGGACTGATTAACTTCCTGGGTGTGCGCTACTCCAAGCAGGTTGACCTGACGGAAAATCAGCTATTTACGCTCTCACCTCAAACCCAGGAAGTTTTGCAAAACCTGGAACAGCCCGTCAAAGTGTGGGTGTTTGCCATTACGCCAAACCCAAACGATCGCAGACTGCTCGAAAACTATCAGCGGCAGAGCAATCAGTTTAGCTTTGAGTATGTTGACCCTCAAGCACGACCGGGACTAGCACGAGATTTCGGGGTACAGCAGGCGGGTGAGGTCTATCTGGAAAGAGGCGAAAACCGGACATTCCTTCAGCAGATTGCTCAAGAGCCACTGTCAGAACGCAGAATTACCAATGCAGTTGGGCAAATCGCCAGCGATCGCCAACCCAAGGTTTATTTCCTTCAGGGACATGGAGAGCGCGCACTGGAGCCGGGGCAGGGTAGCTTCTCTCAAGCTTTGGGCAGTCTGGGGGATGAAAACTTTGTTGCCGAACCGCTGAACCTAGCTGAAAATCCAGACATTCCTGAAGACACAACCGTTTTAGTATTGGCTGGACCCCAGCGAGCACTGCTACCACCAGAAGTCACCGCCCTGCGAAACTATCTTCAGCGCAAAAGCGGACTGCTGTTAATGCTCGACCCCGACACCGATCCGGGTTTAGGGGCACTGCTGCAAGACTGGGGCATCAGCCTGGACGATCGCCTGATTATTGACCCCAACGGACAGACAGCCGGAGTTAACGCAGCAGTCACCATCGTCACACAATACGGTGTTCACCCAATTACAGAAGAGTTTGGCGATGGCATTTCCTTCTATCCGTTGGCTCGACCGATTGGCGTAACTGAAACCCCAGAAGTAGAAGCCTCACCGCTGCTGCTGACGGGCGATCGCGTCCAGGCAAAGCCTATTCCTGAAAGTGGTGAGCTAAACTTTGACCCCAATCTTCCGCCGCAAGGTTCACTGACGTTGGGTGTGGCGCTGAGCCGTCCTGTACCCGACGAAGCACCACAAGCAGAAGCGAGCCCCAGCCCTGCGCCATCTCCCTCACCTGAAGCATCAGCGTCTCCTACACCATCCCCTTCCCCTGAAGCGTCAGCATCTCTAGACGCAGATGAAGCCACTGAAGCGGAGGACGATGAAACCGCATCGGAAACCAGACTAGTTGTGATTGGCAACTCTAGCTTTGCGACAGACGGACTGTTTGAGCAGCAGCTCAATGGCGATGTGTTTCTCAACTCGGTAAACTGGCTGAGCCAGCAAGATACTCAGGTGCTTTCCATTCGTCCCAAAGAGGCAACCAATCGCCGCATCATCATGACACCTCGACAGCAGATCACCTCAGCCCTGACCGCACTGGTGATTTTGCCTGTGTTGGGCTTTGGGGCAGCAATTTTAGTTTGGCTACGGCGGCGATAAGGAGTTAGCGCAAATGAAGTTTAAGCCGACTACTTTGGCACTGGTGGCGATCGCCACCATTCTAGGTGGAGTTGTTTATCTCACCGAAACCCGCAATTCCTCTAACCCAGAAGCGACAGAAGGGGCAGACGGTAGCATCTTTGAATTTGAAGAAGACCAGGTGCAGTCCTTCACGGTAGAAACGCCAGAACGAACCCTATCTTTTGAGAAAGATGATGCAGGGCAATGGCAAATGCAGCAGCCGGAATCTGGTCTGGCGAGTGATGCCTCTGTTGCTTATTTGCTGAATTTATTAGCGACTGGGGAGAGCGATATCATTCTCACTGTCCCTGCTACCGATACAGCAGAATTTGGTCTGGATGAACCAACAGCAACGATTAATGTCGTGCTAGACAACCAGGAAACCCACCAGTTGATTTTGGGTAGCGCCAACTTTGACAACAGTGCGATTTACGCTCAGGCTGATCCAGAAGCTGACTCCGAGCCTGAACCAGCGACTGAGGAAGGGAATTCAGAGCAAACAGCCGACGCGCCAGAAATCAGCGTCTTACAGGTTTCTCCAGACTTTGAGAATGCAGTGAATCGTCCGTTAGAGGAATGGCGATCGCAGCCCGACGAACCACCTCCTACAAATTCACCTTCACCCTCCACAGCGCCACCTGATACGAGTGGATCGGGTGCTGCGGAACCTGAAGCGAGTCCACCCGCAGCAAATCCACCTGCAGCAAATCCGCCTGAATCAAGTGAACCTGAGGCGAGTGCCCCCGCAGTTAGTCCACCTGCAGCTGAATCAACACAACCCGCAGAAGGAAATTAAGCAGATTTCCGAGGAAGGGTAGAACTTGCGCAGGGGCGAACATATGTTCGCCCTGCTTAGCATTTTTAGCTCCTGATGAGGAGATTTTTGAAGAATTGTTTCAGATTTATATACCTACGGAAAGAAATTTACTGGCCTTGTTACTCTACGGAAAGAGATGAATTTACTCCTTCGCCATGACAAAAATTCCTGATAGCGTTAGCACTCTAGAACTATCTAAGCTCTGCATTTACAAAGCCCTGAAAGAGATAGAAGCTCAGCAAGAGCAGGATAGAAAAACCGAGAAAAAGGACTGATAGTTAGCAGTCCTCGGTCATTATTCCTGGGTCATTGGCTATTTGTCATTTGTGAGAAGTTGACTACAGAGTTAACTGCAAATGACAAAAAACAAATAACCAAGGACAAAGTTATAGATTTGTAACTAGTCTGGCTTTCCTTAGAGCGAACTGCAAAAAGCTCTCCTGGCGAGCAATAATATTTGCCTCTGCTTCCATACCTGCCTGTAGCTGACACTGGCGATTGCCAGTGGTTAGAACTGTCTCCTCCGGTTGAATCGTCACCTCACAAGAGTTTGTAGTGAATGCTGGTTCAGGACTGCCTGATGCTGGCGCTGCTGAACTTAGCGCGAGGGGCGACCGCATCCACCGAGATTACCATTACAGTCCCTCCAAGGGTGCCGTAGTTAGGGAAGGGGCAGGCATTAGCGTGTAAGCGAACGGGTTACTCTAGTTTCGCATCGTTAATGTCCTGGGTGGCGATCGCAATACCTATAGAACTCACCAAAACAATACCGTCCCTAGTTGTCCAACGGCTATAGGCGGTAAAAGTTCTTTTGCTCTGACCGAGCGCAAAGACAATGGAGAGCAGATTTCAAGCAGAGGAACTTTAGGATATGGAAGTATAAAAGCTGTAAACTCACTTTTAATTCTTCCACTCATTTTGACAGGGTGAAAATTAGGGCAGGGCGGCTGTCTGAAGTAGCCATTTGACAGGAATTTCTTGTAAAGGAATAGTGAATTGTCCAGGCGGAACCCCGACTTTTAGCAATGACGATTAAGATAGATGAAGAAACGGTCAAGCTAGAAAAACCTCATGACCCAAGCCCTATTCCAGTCTGCTGCTGTTCCCCGGCTAAATGCCCCTACCCTGCATCGCTTACCCAATGGTTTAACCATTGTTGCTGAGCGGATGCCCGTCGAAGCAGTCAACCTTAGCCTGTGGCTGGGGATTGGCTCAGCGGTAGAGTCTGACTCGATCAACGGCATGGCTCACTTCTTAGAACACATGATTTTTAAGGGAACGGCTCACCTGGAAAGCGGTGAGTTTGAACGCTTGATTGAGCAGCGAGGCGCTGTCACCAATGCCGCTACTAGTCAAGACTACACCCACTACTACATCACTACTGCGCCCAAAGATTTTGCTGAATTGGCTCCCCTTCAGGTTGAGGTGGTGATGAATGCGGCAATTCCTGATGAAGCGTTTGAGCGAGAAAGGTTTGTCATTTTAGAAGAAATCCGCCGCGCCAATGACAATCCGCGCCGTCGCACCTTCTACCGTTCGATGGATCTTGGCTTTGAGCGGTTGCCTTATCGCCGTCCCGTATTGGGACCTACGGCTGTGGTTGAGCAACTGACCCCGCAGCAAATGCGCGATTTTCACTCAACCTGGTATCAGCCGCAGTCCATTACAGCTGTAGCGGTCGGCAATTTACCCGTTGAGGAACTGATTCAGACAGTTGCAGAGAGCTTTGCTAAAGCAGAAACCCGCTCTGAGCTGGCAAGCGACCACCTTCCAACGCTTCCTAACACAACTCCCGAATCCGCTTTCTCCACCATTCAGCGCCAGGAATATGTTGATAGCAGCCTGCAACAGGCGCGTCTGGTCATGGTATGGCGTGTTCCCGGTACGGTGAATCTCCAGGAAACCTATGCGTTAGATATTCTCGCTTCCGTTTTAGGACAGGGACGTACAGCCCGCCTATTCCGAGATTTGCGCGAAGAAAGAAAGTTAGTCACTAACATCTCAGTCAGCAACATGACCTACACGCAGCAGGGACTTTTCTACATCTCGGCTCAGCTTCCGGTCGAAAATCTGGAGACTGTGGAGCAGGCGATCGCCCAACACATCCGCACCGTTCAGACAGAGCTGATTAACGAAAGTGAGATTGCCAGAATCCGCACCCTAGTTGCTAACCGATATGTTTTTGCCAATGAGACACCAGGCGATCGCGCTGGACTTTACGGCTACTATCAGTCTGTTGTAGGCGACCTCACCCCCGCATTCAACTATCCCGCCCGCATTCAGGTGATCAATGCAGCAGAGTTGCAAACTGCGGCACAGCAGTACCTTTCACCTGAAGCTTACGGTGTGATGACGATCAAACCTGCCTGATGCAGTTTTAACAAAGCTGCTTCATTAGGAGAAAAAATGGGAGAGGGTGAAACCTTCTCCCATTTTTTGATCACTCCTCAAACGAAATGAGCAGCTTACGCAGCAATTGAGCGAGTTCTTTTCGTTCTGATTCCTTTAACCCGTTAAGGAGACGATGTTCATTGGCGACGTGAGCCTCAACTGCTCTTTCAATCAGGTCAAACCCTTTGCGGGTTAACTGAATTAACGTTCCTCGGCGATCGCCCGGATCAGGAATACGCTTCACGAGATCAGCTTGTTCCAGGCGGTCAATTCGATGAGTCATCGTCCCTGACGAAACCATTAGGGTGTTGAATAGCTCCGTCGGTGAAAGCTGATATGGCTGACCAGAACGCCGCAAGGTTGCCAGCACATCAAATTCTCCAGAATGTAAGCCAAACTCTGAGAACGTCGCTTGAATTCCTCGATCTAAGTATTTCGAGAGCCGCCCCATTCTGCCGATGATGCCCATAGGGGATACGTCCAGATCAGGACGTTCTTTTTGCCATTGAGCCAAAATCGCATCGACTGGATCGCGCTTCATTCTGCTGCTTACTCAACTGAATTCTCGACATCAACTATCTTAACACCAAGATATTTTGCTACAATCTTGGCATCAAGTATCTTGCCTTCGAGATAAACAGGGACTTTCACCCATGAATGAACGGACGATTTATCTTTTAGCTGCCCTAGCAGGTGGGGCGGTTCTTCCAGTTCAAGTTGCCTTAAATACCCTACTGCGGCGCTATGTAGGGGAACCGATGCAGGTTACGTTTATTTCCTATCTTGCAGGTGCTTTAGCATCGCTTGTAATCTGTTTCGTTGCACGATATCCCCTTCCTGCTGCCGCTGCTCTGACTCAGACATCCTGGTGGATGTGGATTGGTGGATGTTTAGGCACGTTTTATGTGTGGTCAACGATCTTCGCAACGCCTAAAATTGGAGCCGCTCTTGCCCTTGCACTCACGATCGCCGGTCAAATGATTGCAGCACTTTTCTTAGATCACTATGGTGCGATCGGGTTGACTCGATATGCTGCAAGCCCAACCCGCATTGCAGGTGTTGTATTAGTAGTTTTGGGTGTTTCCCTGGTTGCCTACGTAAGACGTTAATTCAACCATTTGGCAAAAGCATGAGCCCGATTATTGAATTAAGCGGACTCAATGCCCACATGATGATCAAAGGTTCCGTCGAGGCCTGGTTCAAACGAAGAAGTACGAGCGATCGCATCCAGATTAATAGGACCGTAGACATGAGGGAAAAGCTCGCTTCCTCCTTCTAGGTTTTCGTAAACGAGACGGGGGTGTAGCAGTTCAGTCTCGATGTGCAGAAGGATCAGACCTCGCATGTTTCTGAAGAGATGGTTAGCGACTCGAACCACCTGGTTAGCATCGGAACAGTGAATAAAACCTTCCGACCGAAAGAACTCAGCCTCGTATTGTCCTTGACCTTTGGCATCGTGCCACCGGCGCTCTGTAGTGATGTGGTAAATCGTCGTCATTAGATTTTTGTTAAACCGCTGTTGGTAACTTTAACAGACTGTTTATCTCCACCACATTGACTTGAGTACTCGATGTTCCCGTTCGGTTCAGCCATATGGACCTCATGCCAACAGATTGGCTTCCCAAAACATCAACTTCCAAGTTATCGCCCACGTAAACACAACCTTGTGGTTTGAGCGATGCTCTGCGGTACGCTTCTAGAAAGATTTGCGGATTGGGTTTGGCAACTCCAACCTCTTCCGAAATAACGACGACCTCGAACCTACTTTCTAATCCCAAACGATGCAGTTTCAATTTCTGTTGGTCTGTATTTCCGTTTGAGATGATGCCCAACCTGTGACCCGATAAAGCGGAAAGGCAAGGCAAAACATCATCAAACAATGTCCAGCTATCCTCATAACTCCGCAAATAAATCTCAAAACGCGCATCGGCTTCAGAATCCGAAAGGATAGGATTAACTTCTGCAAAAAGTTCTCGAATACGATGGCGGCGATACTCTAAAAATGAGATTTCGCCTCTGGTAAAAGCGCCAAAGTACTTTAGCAGAACTGAATCCCACAATGCACAGAACTCATCTTCTGAATGAGGCAGCAGATGGTTGAATTGGCTGAGGAACAAGCGAGCCGCACGAATCTGAGCTTGCTTGTGATTGACCAATGTGTCGTCTATGTCAAACAGTATCATCGTTTGCAGTATGCCAAACGCAACCAAGCTGCGCGTGGCAGCATAACATTGCCCATTACCCGCCGCAGCTAACTTTTAATTTTCAACAGATAACTTCTCGACGGTCGGCGTGCAGGGGTGTTGTTAGAATGCGATCGCTTGCTTCAAGCATGAGCATGGTGCGTTCCCAGAAATCTATTAGTAGAGTAGCAAGAGTTGCATTAAGGAACACACCCTACCAGCTCGGCGATCGCACTGGGATGTACCCATCATTGAACCTGGATTTTCTCAATCAAATATTTGGCTTTTGCTAATACCCATGATTCAGTTCTCTCGCTCTCTGCAATTTTGTTCAGAGCATCTACGGCACGGTTTTCCCGAAAAATACGACGAGACTGTGAAACTCTAGTTCTTGCCCCGCTTTCTTCATACCCCTCAATCTTCATCAAGGCTTCAATTAGATCATCATCTCTCTTTTCACGATCACTGAATGCCTCAAAGTATTTAACAAAGCATCCCATTCCGATTGACTGGATGCTTCTATATAGTTGGTCATCGTTCATCACCATACCCCCAAGCACTAATCTGCATAACGATTGAGATGAGCCGCCGTAGACAATCTTGATTTCAACAGATAACTTCTCGACGGTCGGTTTGCATGGGCGCTGTTAGACTGCAACGCTTGCTTTGAAAATTCATAAATACGATGCGTTCCTAGAAACTTATCCGTGAAGGACTAGAAGTTAGATCTGGGAACGCACCCTACAAGATCGGCGATCGCACTAAAACAGCATAAAAGACCCTAGAAATTCAGTGTGCTGTGCTGACGCATTTGTTGATTTAGCTCGTCTATTTTTGACTGGAGGTCAACATAGTATTGTTCAATGTGAATGTCATCACTTTGCATTAAACTCTCCTGCAACTGCCTAATTAAGGTTTCGATGCTCTGACGAAGATTTTGAGCAAACTGCATCCCAAAATCCAGAGCTGCCTGCTTAAGCTGTTGCTCCCCTTGTAATATCAAAGCTTCAGCACGATTGAGCTTCTCTATAGGTTCTTGAGTCATAATGCTACTCCAGGCTTTGAAGCGTTATGAGATTTGTGTTTTTCTCACCATAACACTTAAATTTGCAGCAAGCTTTTGGCTCTTTCTGTGCGGTCTAACCTTGCCCATCACCCGCCGCAGATAACCTTTGAATTTCAACAGATAACTTCTCGATGGTAGATGTGCGTGGGCGTTGTTAGACTGCGATCGCTTGCTTCAAGCATGAGCATGGTGCGTTCCCAGAAATCTATCGGTAGAGCAACAAGAGTTGCATTAAGGAACGAACCTTACAAGATCGGCGATCGCACTCAAATCAGCGGCAGCAGACAACCTTAAACTCAACACCAGCACCTCTCAACTGTCCACTGTAGCTACTGATATTGTCATCCAATCACTGACCGTTTAGTTCTGGAAACTTACCCAATGTGAGGGTTTGGCTTGGTACAAGGTTAAAGCCCTGTGCATAGCTTGTTGTAGTTGGAAGATTTTGAATTTTGAACCCTTGTTCTAGAAGCTTTTGTGGTTTCTTCTTAGCACTAATATTGCCGTAGACAGTAAGTTTTTTAATGGACAAAGATAAGTCCCAATCTGTAGGAGCAATAAAAGATAAATATTTTGTTTGGCTCTCTCCTGGCTTAAGTACAAATGGACGAGGCAAATCTCCTAAACTAGGTTCAGTGAACGGTATTGCATAGGGTATATCTGTTAGTGGAACATGCTTAAAAAATTCCTCAAGCCCCTCTCCGTCTGAGACAGCATAGAAAACTGGTTCGTTCTCGTATGCTGATTTAGTTACTTTGAGATATAGAGAATCAACAACTCCAATCTGGGCACCAACATTTGCAATTGTTATTGGCAAGATAAGAAAGTCTTGCTTATCTATGACATAAAGGTAGATGACAAAACGAGGAGCTACAGTTGTGAATTTTGCTCCCCTTAAACTGTTCCAATAACCGGAGATAAATAGAGAAATAGCAGATATAACTAATGAAGTTAAGTAGAAAACATCTCGAAGTTCTATTTTTGCCAATGGATTCCAGTCCATTGATAACCCTCGAAAAAACTAAGTTTGCCGCCCATTAGTATTACTATCCTCATGGTAAAGAAAAAAATCTACCCAATCTCTACAGTTGTATTTATGTAGGAGATGAGCATAAGCGGCGCTTATAATGACAGAGCCGCGCGATGGCCTGATGTCGTCGTCGCCAGTAAGACCAGTGCAAAATCTGATTGAGGGAAGGCAACACCCGAAAAACTAAGCGCCAAAGCAAGCGGCGGATCTCAGGCAGCGTGAGTGGAATCAAGCGAATTGGGGTAAAGGGTAGCTGGCGAGGCGAGGCGAAAGTAGAGAGGATAACGCCCCCCTTTTTTGCAGATGATGGGTTGGTTCATCAGCTTGCATAACTGTGAGATAAGCATGAGCCAGCATTGCCATCGTGATGTGACGGTACCATCCCTGCCAAGAGCGCACCTCATACTGGTCGAGTCCCACTTCCCCCTTGTCCGTTTCAAAACAGGTTTCAATCGTCCAGCGCCGCCCCCCCCCTCCACCATTGCCTGCAAAGTGGTATTAGCTGGGGCAAAGACCAGGAAATAGTCTAGTTCTTGAGGTTGATTGCATTTGCGTCTGACCAATCCCCATCGTTGCCAAGTTGGAGCAGGGGAACCACTGAGGGGCATGGCAATCCATTCATACTCACGTGGACCCTTCGACCCCTCTCCGCAACTGAGCCGTACCCACTCTTCCTCGGGCCAACTTGCAGCTAACTCATCGATGCGGCAGTTCAGGGCATCGACCCACACCTGTGTACTAGTCGGTACGGTCAGCACATAAGCTTGGCGATATTGCTCCAACCACAGGCGCAAAGAGTAGTCATGCCCATATACTTCATCTGCGCTGACCCAGGCTGCGCTCACCCCAGCCTCTAAAGTGCGCTCCAACAGTTGCCGAGCGAGTTGGGCTTTGGTGGCAAATTGAACTGTCTCTGGAATGCCCACTTCTTGTCGTCGTTGAGTATCGCTTGCCCAGCGTTCGGGTAAGTAGAGTGCTCGGTCTAGAAACGTATAGTTTCGAGGAGTGGCATAGACCAGAAACACTCCGACTTGACAATTCTCGATCTGTCCAGTGGTGCCATAGTATTGTCGTTGTACCCCGACCGAATGGTTGCCTTTTTTGAGAAACCCAGTTTCATCGATGACTAAAACGGCTTCAGGGTCTGCTAAGCGAGAGAGCACATAAGCCCGCAGGTCATCTCGAACTAAGTCTGCCTCCCACTGGGCGCGACCGAGAAAATGCTGGATGCCGTAGGGATGAGTGTCTCCTAGCTCTTCGGCAAGTTGCCAGGCGTTCTTGCGTTCAACTTCACTCAGCAATCCGACCAGGTAAGCTCTCGCTCTGGCTTTAGCTTCGACGCGAGCAAAGCGACCGCTAATGCGGTGGCAGAGTTGGTCTAGTTCAGCCTGCCACCGGGGAGAAGTATCAACATTCAAGTGAGTTGGAGTTGGTGAATCAGGACACAAAAGATGAGGCGAGGTAGGTACAGACATACAGTCCTCCTGACTTTGTCTGTCTCAACTTACGTTCACGCTAACTCTGTATTACGCAATCTGCAACTGTAGAACAATGCAAACCCCTAAGCATACTACAGACAACCTTAGCCACTATCCTTACCAGAACTTAAGCTGTCTAACTATTCTTAGACAGAACGTTTCTGCCTAAGATCCCACAGTGGGGAAATAGGCAGAATGATTCAGCATAACATCGGAAATTTAGCGCTTATTCTGCATAAGACGTTGCTGAAGCTAAATAGTTTGAATCCTTCCACCTATTGTGGGATACAGTGTGCCAAACAATCGCAATACGTGCCGACTGTATCGACCAGGAAAGGAGCGATCGCCCCTCCTCCACAAGCGATCGCCCCTGTCCCCTCTTTTCTCTTACCTTCTCCGATCGCGAGTCAAAATACTCATCACTTCACCAGAACTAGGTGCAGGTAAAAGCGGACTCCACGCGCTCACTTCAGCAAAGCCTCGATGATACAGGTCGTGAATCGTTTCAATTACACCATCGCGAGAGCCGATGATGAGAACTCGCAGGCGGTGCGAAGCAGTTCCCCCTATGGGGTAATCGCGCTCACTATTCTGAAGTGCAGAGACTTCTCTCTCAACGGTGGATGCGTTGGGAGATTCCAAAAAACATTGAGACATAAGTTGTGACTCCTTAAGGTTCTTGAGGAAACCCCAAAAACCTAGCCACCCCGCACTAATTCACGCGCTGCAATGAGTGAGAGAACTAAAAGTGAGTTGACTTTCACTTTCATGTCCTAAAGGATCAGCAACGCTTTTTTGACATGACAAGTCGGGGTGGCTAAGGGAGTGTTAAAATTCACCGTTAGCCGCCAGACTGCTTGTACCAGTTTGGGGGTTAGTCGCTCATTGCTGCTCGCAACAGCTTTGAGCGGCGCTAGATCTTTGGGTTTAGTGGGGTTGCCGTGAGTAAAAAAGACAACCTTAACGTGAGAGCATATCTGAGCAGACGGTATTTAGTCAAGGTGACAAGTTACAGAGTTTTTGAGCCAAGATAGGGACGTTCTGTCTCCGCGATTTGCTATGAATCTTCTTTCAAAGCTCCGCTATGGATTGATAGCTGGAATGATAGTTGGGTTGATTCAACTGGGAGCGATCGCCTGCAATCCAGTCACTTCATCCGATTCTCCGGCTCCCTCAGTGCCCAGCCCATCTGTAACTGTCGCGGCAGAGATCTCCGATAGCGATGGATTGATTCGGGTAGACCCTCCATCTGTCGCGCCAGAGTTTCGCAACGAGTGGCCGGCAGAGCTAGAAGAAGAGTTTTGGCAGCGGGCAAATGTAGCGATCGAACATTACGCCGATGAGGGCTATGGCAATACCAGTGGTGAGAATGAGAAGAAATCTTATCCGCTAGCAATGTTTGACTTCCTTGCCGGAAATCGTGAAGAAGCGATCTCTTTTCTAGAAAATGATGATGCCGATGGGGCTGACCACGCCCACACCGAAGGCATTGATTACTACTTTGCCTTCACGCTAAAAGGGCAAATTCGCAAATACTTTTTCTTTGGAGAATGGCTCGATCCTGACTACCGTCAGCGTATGTTTGAGGGTGCAAAACGCTGGACGGAGGAAGAGCCGAATGGGCGATCGCATCCCCTTTATGGCAACGGCACAGGAACCGGAAATGACTGGAGCGTTCAGAGACGTGGCGGTTGGGTTGATGGTCGCAACACCGATAACCTCAGAGCCATGCGAGAGGTCGCCGTTTACTTAATGGCAGAGGAAACAGGCAACGAAGACACCCGCCAGCTTTATAAACAAAAACTTCAGCGCTATGTTGAAGCTCTCTACAACATTGGGATGGGAGAGTGGGATTCAGAAAACTATCATGGTCACACCTTTTCTGCTTATCTCAACCTTTATGATTTCGCCAAAGATCCAGAAGTCACTCAGCTTGCCAAAGCAGCACTCGACTGGATGTCAGCCGCAGGTGCAGTGAAGTATTACCGGGGCGGCTTTGGTGGCCCAACCAAGCGGGACTACGGTTCCAGCAACGTGGTATATGGGTCAGCCGCAGCTCGATTGCTCTGGCACTATTTTGGCGATGCAGTTGGCGATAATCCTGAACCCGAACGAGATGCGATTCATGTAATCACCAGTGCCTACCGTCCACCGTTAGCGGTTGTGGCACTGGCGCGTCGTCAGTTTGACCGTCCTGTAGAAGTGCTAGCTACAAAACCGACTTATGAAAACTGGAAAGAAGGAGGTGATGAACAGCCTGCTTATTGGGAAACCACCTTCTTTGGTCAAACCTATCAAATGGGAAGCGTCGCGGCAGATTTTGCCGATGGAGATGTTGGACCGTTTAAGTTAATGGCGGATAACTCAGAGCGAGGAGTCAATTATTTTGTGGTGAATACGGGAGGCGATCGCGTCGAACCGGGTAAACGAGAAGGCGACCAAATTGGGCAATATCGCAACCTCCTCATCTGGCTCAGGCCCGCCGCAGATACTCCCTTTCACTTCCAAATACCAAAAACGGCTCAAACCGAAATTCGAGATAACATCTGGTTTTTCCAACTCGAAAACACCTGGCTGGCGATTCACCCGATTAACCTAAGTGCTTTTGAAGCGATTGATATTTCCGATGAAAAAGCTGCCGAACTCTACACTAACGAACAAACCTTGAAAGCCACCATTCAAGGCAATGGCTACGCCGGATTTGCCCTAGAAGTAGGAGAACCCGACTCTCACGGCAACTACGCCGAATTTAAGCAAAACGTAGTGGAACGAAGCCAACTCACATTTAGGCAAACTCTCCCTCAAAACTTCTCGACCAACGCGCAAGACACCGTTCAATTCACCAGTAGCACAGGCAGCACCTTGGGACTGACTCATAATCCTGAGAACGAACTCCCTCAAATCACCAGAAACGGGGAAGAACACAACTGGTCAGATCACTTCGCCCTATACCAACCCACCGAAGGCAACGCCCCTATCTCTCTCGGCTGGAAGCAAGGCACTCTGCGCGTTGAAGCAGGTGGTGAAGTGTTTGAATCATCGGTCGTTGCTGGGAACGAAGGATAAAACCTTCCCTAACCTCTCCAAGAAAAGTCTTTAGGAGATTTCTAAGAAAAAATTTACCCCTGGGTAGGGGCAGGTTTTGACAGAATCTTTGCAGTTGACCGACAGCTTTAATGCTAAACCTGCCCCTACAGGTATCTTGTTTGCTAGAAATCTCCTTAGACGTGAATACAAACTGTTTGGAGTTAACGGTTAACAAGATGAAATGATATGAGATGTATCTTTTCATCTCCTAATTGCTATGGATCGCAAGCGTGAACCTGCCGTCAGTCTGTTGCTCTATCACTTGTTTAAGTGGTCGGTGGTTAGCCCGATGCTGCACGGCTATTTTCGAGGACGGGTCTATGATGTAGAACGGGTGCCGCAGCAAGGGTCGCTGGTCGTTGTGGCGAATCATGCCAGCGATTTTGATCCGCCGATTTTGTCTTGCTCGGTGCGTCGTCCCGTTTCCTACATGGCAAAAGAGGAATTGTTTAAGGTGCCGGTGCTGAGCCGGGCAATTCAACTCTATGGCGCATATCCGGTAAAGCGAGGATCGCCAGATCGCAGCGCAATTCGGGCAGCCCTGGCGCAGCTAGAGGCGGGCTGGGCAGTCGGGATTTTTTTGCAGGGGACGCGCACTCCCGATGGACGCATTCCTGAGCCAAAGTTAGGAGCAGCAATGATTGCAGCCAAGGCTCAGGCTCCACTGCTGCCAGTAAGTTTATGGGGAACCGAAGCCATTACGGCGAAAGGCGATCGCCTCCCCCATCCCGTACCCCTAACCATTCGCATTGGAGAAGCGATCGCCCCTCCTGCGTCAACCAATCGGGCAGAACTAGAATCTGTGACACAGCAGTGTGTTACTGCAATTCACGCGATGCATGACCTGGGACGGTGAGGATTAAAGCCTGAGATGGAATGCGATTTGGGGTAGGCACGGTAGAATGAAGCCTTAACTTTTGTATAGAAATAGCATTCAGGGAATTAAGCCATGCAGGACTTACGCGCTGAGCTAGCAGAGATGGTTGATGAGGCAGAGCTAAGTTGGCTGTTGCCTCATGCCCGCAGAGGAGCACTGGTCGCAGTCAACCCAGAGCTAGATCTGCTGGATGTGGGCGTGGCGATCGCCAATGATAACGTTGCCTCCGTCCAAAATTGGATTGATGAACAGTTGATTTTTAAGCTCTCTGCTGATGAGTTAATTGAGCGAGGGAGTGATGGCGATCGTCGGTTTACCGCATTAATTGTGCAACCCTATGTTTTGATGCAAGAGCCAGCAACCGTTTAGAAAAAAGCAATTCAAAACACAGAAATAGTGACGACAAAGATTTTTAATTTTGAGCTTTGAGATAGTGATCTGTTCCATGACTGCCTTTACTCTTGATATTTTTTCAATCAAAAATACATGGTTGAGCCATCTGCCAAAAGTCTCTGGGAGCGTTTAAACAATCTAACTTTAGTTCGCCTTCTGTTGCTATTTGCTTCTGGATGGGCGATTGTACAGTTTTTATCCTATTTCGAGACCGTTGTTGTCATCTTCACTTCCGCAACAATTTTAGCTTTTTTGTTGAGCTATCCAACGCGGTGGCTTAGCCGCATGGTGCCGCGTGGTGCAGCAGTTATTTTAATATTTCTCATCAGCATGATGATCATTGGTGCCGCCAGCATCACGATTGGGCTAGGTATCTTATCTCAAGGGCAAAGGTTAGCAGAGAGCGTCACAGAATTCCTCAATTCTCTAGCCCCTGTGGTGGGGCAGGTCGAAGAGCTATTGCAATCTAGAAACCTTCAAGTTGATTTAGAAGGAATAGAAGAACAGCTACGAACTCAAGCACTTTCTGGAATTGGATCGGGTTTATCTTTAATTCAAATCTTTTTTGCTAATTTAATTAATCTGATTCTGATTGCCGTCGTTTCTTTCTTTATGCTGCTAGACGGAGAGCGGCTATGGAATTTTGTACTAAAGGTCTTTCCGTCTCATCTACGACGACGTTTAACAGTGACGCTACAGCGCAATTTGCTTGGTTTCTTTTGGGGACGTCTGTTGCTCTGCTTTTTTTATATTGGCTCTGCTTTTGTGGTGTTTCTCATCCTCAAAGTTCCGTTTCCTTTAGTGCTGGCGTTTATTGCGGGTGTGTTTAATCTAATTCCTGGAATTGGTGCAACTTTAGGTATTAGCCTAATTTCCCTGATTCTTTTATCTCAAAGCGTCTGGTTAGCATTCAAAGTATTAGTGGTTTGCATAATCATTGAGCAAATTGAAGAGAATTTGCTGTTGCCTCGAATTATGCAAAATTCTCTAGATATTAATCCTGTCGTCATGTTTTTTGCGCTACTGGTGGGTGCGCGAGTTGCCGGAATATTTGGACTTTTCCTGGCAGTTCCAGTAGCAGGCGTAGTGGTCAGTTTATTAGAAATTGAGGAAATGCGCGGGCGATCGCAAGTCTCCCTACCTAGAGATTTGCCGCTGGAGGAGAAGTGAGGGTGTTAGAGCTTCTGCGTGAATGGTAGCGCTTCAAAAAGTGAGATTTATGTAGGAGGTTTATCGCTTGGTCAAGTATGTTTTTGAACATGGAACCTTTAGTTCTACGTTCAAAAACATACTCAGATCTTGACTTCTCAATGCCTCGTCTGCAAAAACTGCCCCATAGCTGAGCCAGTGTATCCTGTCGTCACCCAAAGCAAAGAGCGGGCGGCATCTCGGATAGCTTTTTCTAGAGGTTCGGGCGATCGCCCCGACTCCACCGCAACAGGCTTAATGCTAATTCCCCGGCTACCAAAGACGATTTCGCCAATCACTCGAGCGCGACGCATGTGATCATCTGAGGTGATCAGGTAAACACTATCAATCTCCTGGTTCTGAAAATCTTCAACCAGGGTTGTGAAATTAGTCACGGTATCTTTGGCGCGGTAGTCTAAATGCACGCGCTCAGGTGCAACGCCTGCCTCTGAAAACACCCATTCTGAGTATTCGGGGTTGCTGCCTGATGAAACCCAGATGGGCAAGTCAGGATGCTGTTGAGCAAATTCTGCGGCAAATTCTTCGCGCTCGACGGCTCCGCCTAACACCAGCACGGCTTGAGGAGTCCGCAGATAGGCTTGCATTTGTTTGTACCCGATCGCCAACAAAAGCGCGATCAGCACAATTCGACAAAGCTGAAAGCGACGAGAACGAGGTCTAGACCGTACATTTCTCCTGGGGCTGGGTTGTCGTCTGGAAACGGAGGCGGGTCGTCGCGATTGCATAAACTCGAACAAAACTGAGATTCAGGAAAAGCACCATACTACCGTCTAAAACACTACCGCCTTAGAGGCAATTATTTGAAGAGCTAGAAGCTTGAATTTATCTGGAATTTTGCAACTTGTCGGTAAAATACTTGTCTTTCCACAAGCATCCGCCCATTTTTGTTTACGCTCCGGAGAATATAGCAATTCTCGACTGCACGTCATACAGCAGTGGCGCAGTGTGCCACTGCTGCATTCCACTCAGGCAAGAACCGCTATATAGGGCGATCGCCAGCCGAATTAAAAGATCCCTAGATTCTTTGAGAATTTAGGGATCTCACATCGGTTTAAAGTTCCGCGACAGATCAATTTCTGTAAAAAGTGTTGGGTTCCGCTGCGCTACTAGTTTTGAGTCAGCCGGGTCAACACCTGATTCGATCGCTCTACAAACGCCTTCATCCCGTCTGCGTCAAACCCTTTCTGCGCCATCAGCGCCAGATCATAAACGTGTTGGCAAATTAAAGTTGAGAGTTCGGCTGAGGGAGACTGTCCAGATGATTGCAGAACGCTGCCCTGGCTCAGCTTCGTTAAGTTTTGAATCAGCGGGTGAGCTGTATTCACCAGCAGCACATGCTCTTCGGGAAACTGAGCGGTTTGCTGTTGCAGCAGGGCATTGAGTTCCTGCATTCGACGCAGGGCTTCTGGCAGCAGCACCATTGCCGGAGGAGCGGCTTCGTTGTCTGTCTTGAGGGCTTCTGTGCGAATGGTGAGTTTGGGTTTGTTGAGCGCCTGCTGGAACAGTTCCTTGATCTGTTCGCCACGAGTTTTGTTGGTTGCAGGGTCAACAATCTCGCTGGACTTGTCTGAATCAATCAGCGTTTCGTCCAGGTCAGCGTCTACCCGCGAGAACTTCACCTCTGGATGCTCTCGCTCCAAGAAGCTAACAAAGTGGCTATCGATAAAGGAGTCCATAAACAGAACTTCTAGCCCCTGACTCTTATGTAGCTCTACGTAGGTCGCCTGCGTTACCTCGTCGGTGCAGTAAAAGACCCGATTTTCGTGACGTGATTGATTGCGCTCCAGATACTCTTTCAAGGTGGTGTAAGAAGGAGTGCCATCAGCTTCGGGTTTTGGGCTAACGTCCTGCCACGCATCGCCTTCAGCAGACTGTACTTGCACTTCGGGAGCGTCAGTGGATGCTTGATTTCCTGCACCTTGCCAGGTGGTGCGGTAAATCAGAATATCTTCGACCTGCTTCTTGAATTTGTCGTCATTCAAAGAGCCAAATTTGACGAAGGTGCCGAGGTCTTGCCAACCGCGAACGTATTCCTGGCGATCGTCGCGGTAAAGCTCTTTGAGGCGATCGCCTACTTTCTTGGCAATATAATCGGCAATTCTGCGAACCGTGCGATCGTTCTGCAAGAAGCTGCGAGAAACGTTTAGCGGAATGTCGCTACTGTCGATTACCCCTCGCAACGGCAGCAGGAACCGGGGAATCACTTCCTCGCAGTTGTCGCTGACAAACACCTGATTGCAGAACAGCTTAATCTGTCCCTTGGTAACATCCACATCGGGCTTAAGTTTGGGGAAGTACAGGATTCCATTTACCACAAACGGATAATCCGTATTCAAATGCACCCACAGCAGCGGGTCTTCCTGAAAAGGATAGAGGTAGCGGTAAAACTCCAGATAGTCCTCTTTAGTCAGACTGCTGGGCGACTCCTTCCAGGGTGCTTTCTGCTTGTTGATCTGCTCGCCGTCCAGCTTGATTGGAACGGGCATAAAGTCGCAGTAGGTTTTAATTAACTGCTGAATGCGGGACGCTTCAAGATAGTCCAGTTCATCATCTTGTAGCGTTAGCGTAATAGTCGTACCCCGCTCAGTTCGAGTTGAGTCACTTAGCTCAAACTGCGTTGAGCCATCACACGACCAGTGAACTGCCTGCGCCCCTTCCTGGTAAGACAGGGTGTCGATTTCAACTTGGCTAGCCACCATGAAGGACGAGTAGAAACCTAAACCAAAGTGACCAATAATCTGCTGGTCGGCGCTACTCTTGTACTTTTCAACAAACTCTTCAGCGCTGGAGAAAGCAACCTGATTGATATATTTCTTGACTTCATCGGCGGTCATGCCAATGCCAGTATCTGAGATCGACAGTTTCTTTTGCTCTTTGTCGATCGCAATCTGAATTTCAGGCTCCAAATTTCCAGAATACCCACCAGAACGAGCCACCATATTTAGCTTCTGGATGGCATCTACCGCGTTAGAAATTAACTCACGCAAAAAGATTTCATGGTCTGAATAGAGCCATTTTTTGATAATGGGAAAAATATTTTCAGTATGGATACTGATGTTGCCCTGTTCCAGAATAGTCGTCATGGGTCTACTTCAGGTTCTTGAGGTGATGGGATTGCATTCTTAAGGATTTCTAAGAATACGTTATGCGATCGCATTCTATTCTAGAAATCTTTTACATGAAGAAATTGCCGCACCTGCTCAGATTCGGATTTCTCTACCTTTATTCTTGAACTTGTCGCTGCCATGCTCTTGCCTGAGACAGCATGACTTCAATCAAAGGCGTTTTGCGAGCTGCATAGGTTTTGCGATCGTGGCGAAACTGAGTGGCTAGCGATCGCTTCAAACAGACGTATTCCTGAGCCTGATCAGGATGTGCCCGAAGAAAGTCTCGAAACAAAATTTGCCTCTGCCAAAAAGCGCTTCCCGGTTGGGCAATATGCAGATGGAACAGGCGAGGCATTCCTTTTCGTAGGAAATAATGCTCAGGAATATTCAAAACCTGCCCTTCATATACGTAATTCAGTTGCTCAAGGCTGCGAATCTGGTCGTCTGTTGGAATAAGCTGTTGAAGCCCCATTAAAATGTCAACAATAGGCTTTGCCGCCAAGCCCGGAACCGAGGTGCTGCCAATGTGTTCAATCTGACTAATATCAGCTTGCAAAACCTGCAAAAGAAGCCGTTCTCGTTCAAATTTCTCTGCCCAGCCAGGGTCATACTCTACAATCCAAACGCCATCTTCCTCATCTTTCATCCCTTGTCCCTCATCTCTCAACTTTATGGATTCTGCTAGCCATCAGCCAACCCCTCAGAAACAGCTAGAAAAACTTAAGCTGCTGGTTGTAGATGACGAACCAGATAACCTTGACCTGCTTTATCGCACCTTCCGGCGAGACTTTCACGTCTTACGGGCAGAGAGTGGTAAGAGCGCTCTAGAAGTTTTAGCAACGGAAGGGGAAGTCGCGATCATTATCTCCGATCAGCGAATGCCAGAAATGAAAGGCACGGAGTTTTTGAGCAAAACGGTGCCCCAATTTCCCAACACCATTCGGATCATTCTGACTGGATTTACAGATGTAGAAGATCTGGTAGAAGCGATTAATGCTGGACAAGTTTATAAATACATCACGAAACCCTGGGACCCCAGCGAGTTAAGAGCAGTCGTCAAAACAGCCGCAGAAACCTATGAGTTGTCAAAGCGACGTGCAGCAGAACTGCGCTTAGCCCAAACTCAAGCCCTGTTGCTCAGTACTATTGTTCAGGTTGTTCAGCAAGCCACTAGTTCAGAAGCTTGTCTGAAGGCGATCGCCACTGCCTTTGCCGAAAGTTTTGCCGCCGATAGCTGTATCCTGCAACCCGCAACTGAGAATGGCTCGGCTGCCCCTCTTCCATCTGAGCCTCTTTCATCTGAGACGGTAGACACTGCCGCAACAGTAGAACTCACCCATCTGACGATGCCGATTACACTCCAAGACGAGCGACTGGCCGTTTTGTCGCTCTATTGGCAGCAGCCTCGAAGCCTTACATCCGCAGAGCTATCGTTGCTGCATCTGGCAGTCCAGCAGGTTGCTCTGGCACTAAGTAGTACCCGCTACCGTCGCGCAGTTGTGTAGGATCAAGTTGATGCAGTTTGTCACTATCCCAACTTTTGTCCGTGAATACCCCACAGTCTCAGCAAATTCGTTCTCTGTTTGACCGAATTGCTCCAGTCTATGACCCGCTCAACAATTGGCTAAGTTTGGGACAGCACCGCATTTGGAAAAAAATGGCAGTGAAATGGTGCAGCCCCCAACCTGGAGATACTTGCCTGGACGTGTGCTGCGGCAGTGGCGACCTGGCTCGCTTATTAGCCCGACAGGTAGGTACGGCTGGGCAAGTGTTTGGCGTAGATTTTTCAACGGCTCAGTTGGCGATCGCTCATCAACACACTCAGCAAAGCTTTCACCCGCTCCCTGTCACCTGGGTTGAGGCAGATGCGCTGGACTTGCCCTTTGACTCCAATCACTTTGACGCTGCCACGATGGGCTACGGGCTACGCAATGTCATTGACATTCCAGCTAGCCTAAAAGAGTTATACAGAGTCCTCAAACCGGGTGCCAAAGTCGCAATTTTAGACTTTCATCGTCCCCAAAGCCAGCAGATGCGGATTTTTCAACAGTGGTATCTGGATACTGTAGTCGTGCCAATGGCAACCCAGTTTGGCTTAAGCGATGAATATGCTTACATCAGTCCCAGTCTTGACCGATTTCCCACTGGTGCTGAACAAGTTGACCTGGCTCACCAAGCTGGGTTTATCAATGTGGTGCATTATGCGATCGCCGCAGGCATGATGGGCATCCTCGTCGCCACCAAACCGCTCTAACCTCCCTTCATCCCCAACCCCCAATCTCGCCTTGGACTTCTCCACACTCTGGTTACTGATCGCCCCTCCCGTCGTCGGTGGAATTATTGGATATTTCACCAATGATTTAGCGATCAAAATGCTGTTTCGTCCCTATCGCCCCCTCTACATCGGTGGACGAAAACTGCCGCTCACCCCCGGATTAATTCCAGCTAATCAAGAACGCCTGGCCAAGCGTGTTGCAGACACCATTATGGGATCGCTACTGACCCCAGAAGAACTGCAAAAATTGGCGCGTCGGCTGCTTCAAACCGAACGGATGCAGGCTGCAATCCTGTGGCTGTTGAAATTGGCACTGACCCAGATCCAGGGAAGCAATGAGCAAAAAACCAGCAAAATTTTGGCAAAGGTGCTGAAAGATTTGCTAGGACAATCCTTGCCCCGACTAGTCAAAATCTGGGCTCGGCGCGAAGACTTTCTGGAGACTCAACTTAACCAAATTTTTGACCAGGTTTTGTTAGAGTTTCAGCTCACCGAAGCTCAAGCCAGCCAGCTTTCTGATTGGCTATTGCAGGTGGTTTTGCCGCCCGACGTCATTCGGCAAGCTCTTGTAGACTTCCTCACCGATCGCAATATTCAAGTAATCGACGAAGGCTTTCGCGAAAAAAGCAGCGGTACCTACTGGGTCGTCGCCAACCTGTTTGGGCTACGAAATACCTTGACCCGACTGCGAACCTACTGCCTGGATGAAAAAGATGCCAGCAATGTACGCATCAAGGAACTCATTCAATCCCTCGGCGTACAGCCACGTCTGCGAGAGTGGATGCAAAACTTATCTTTGCAGAACTTGCCCGTCTCGACCGTACGCCAGCTTCGCAAAACCACACGAGACAGCATTCGCAGTTACGTCCAGGAGCGCGGTTCAGATCTGCTGCAAGGGCTAAGCAACTCGATTGATTGGGATAATGTTTCTCTGATGTTATTAAATCGTTTACGCACTTCGCCTGCAGTCAATCGTTCTTTAGAACCCGTTAGCCAGGAGTTGGCTTTAATCTTAGAGCGATACCTGGAGCAGGACTTAGAAAACATTGTGGCGAAAGCTATTCCAATCTTAGATATCGACCAGGTGATCATCGAGCGAGTCAGAGCCACTTCAGCTCAAGAGCTGGAGCTAGCAATTCAGGGCATCGTCAGGAACGAGCTACAGGCGATCGTCAACCTGGGCGGCGTATTGGGATTTGTGATTGGACTGCTTCAGACAGTAATTTTGTTGGCTAGAGGGCTATAGGAACTAGCTAACAACCCCTAGCCCCTCAAAAACCTGCTGCAACTGAGGCAAATACTTTGCTGCCAACCCACCACCTGCAAAGCCAAATAGGTGTCCTTGCCAGGACATGCCTCGCCGAATTGGTAAAATGCCCCAAATTAAGCTGCCGTAGAGCAAACCCACAATCACTGCCGTTAGAATAGCGATCGCACTTTGCTCAAAATAACCCCGCAGCAGCAAAAAGCCAAAGTAACCAAACACCAGTCCACTTGCACCAATGTGGTTGGTGCGAGGTGAACCAAATAACCAAACCCCTAAGCCACTGACTAGCCAAGCCACAGCCGTGACGATAAAAAAGTCACTGGTTTGCCGCAGCATAATTAGCCATCCCAGAACAATCAGCGGAACGGTGTTGGT
Source organism: Oculatella sp. FACHB-28 (assembly GCF_014696015.1). NCBI lineage: Bacteria > Bacillati > Cyanobacteriota > Cyanophyceae > Oculatellales > Oculatellaceae > Oculatella > Oculatella sp. FACHB-28. The sequence goes on from NZ_JACJPJ010000045.1 coordinate 193,723, forward strand.
TGTCAGGTGACGTAAGTTGCCGTGCAGCAAGGGGGCAAATACGATGCCAAAGATGCCCTCACTGGTACGAGGGCGAATGCCATAGCGGTTGAGTGCGCCTCTCAGGAAAATTGAGTCAAATAATTCTAGAATCCACAGTGCACCAACAAAGCCAATCAAAATGGTGGCATGGAGTTCTAGCTGGCGTGTTAGCCCTGCCAAATCATTACTGTTGAGCATTCCGCCTTCAGTCGGGTTGTTCGAGGTTAAGTGAATAGTCTTAAAGAGTGACCGTTTTGAGTGTGGCTATCGTGGAGTCGGCTAGCTTGCGTGAACTCCACTAGCCAGTCTTTGACGCGGTGGGTAGCGCGACAGTCATCTTCGTTGTACCGGAGAATGGCATCCAGAAAGGCGCGATCGCCCGTCGATAGCCATTGAGCATACCAGTAAATCGACTGCGCTCCATTTGCGTCGCGATCGCGCCAGTTAAACCCTAACCAGCGGGCGATCGGTTTTAGAGCATAGCTTTCAACCGGCAAAGTCGCAACCCGAGTCACTCGTTCATGCAAATCAACAAACCGATCGAGCAGCGGTAAAACCAGCGCTTCTGGGGTTTCGTAATATTCTGCTAGACGCTTTACAGTCTGCACTTCATAGGGGCAAAAATGAAAAATTGGCGCTGTCGGATAGCGCCAAACTAAGTCAAGAAATTGTTGCCAGACAAACGCTTCATCTTCGGGGCAATCAGCCAGCAGGGGATAGAACTCAGTCTTAGTAGAAGCACTTTCCTCGTTTGTTTCAACTTCCGATGACCTCGTGCGATAGACCACCAAAACCCCATGCAGGTAAACTAAATTTTGTTCTGGTGCTGCCTCAATATCAAAATAAAGTTCTATGGGGGCAGTCGGCAGTTCCTCGATTGAAAGCAGCGGTTCATCGGGCAAATCAGAACTGAACGGACTCGCCAATGCCTGATTTGAAAGGGTTGCCTGCGCTTGTCGAACCAATTTTTGAGCAACCTGTGGACCAAATCCGGGCAAAGTTTCCAGATGTTTTGGAGTAGCGGCTGCTAGCGTTTCAACCGTTGTCAGATCCAAAGCTTGCAAATGAACATATCGACTCGGTGTTACTCCTGGCAACAGCGATAGGTGCTTATCAGCTTTAGCAAGCTCGTAACAGTGACTAAACCAATGACAAAGATCACAGCGATTGTGGGCAATAAAAACTTCTGGTTCCCGCTGTTCTTGAAGCATCTGGATGCACTCTTCCAAGATTGCTTCCATGCGGGGAATCAGCTCTGGCAAGTTGACTGCATAAGCTCCACGCTGCCGTAGGACAAGCCAACTTGTGTCGGGTAGAACGCCCTGAATCGCTGCAAGTAAGTGAGCGTGAAAGGCTACCGTAATCTGGTAATCTAGCTTGGGGCGTTTGCCTAACTTAATCTCAGTGGGAACGTAGAGCCAATCTCCAAAAATGGATTCTCCAGGATGTTTGACCAACAAGTTAGGACGGCTGACCAGCTTAACTCCATCCGCACGAGTAAAGTGCAACACGCCATTGGTAATGCGTTCTACGCCTTGTTGCATTAGGGCTAACGTTGCCTCGGCACCTGCTTCCCAATCGCGGCGTGGATAACGGGGCTGATAGACAGTTTGGTTTTGAATGACTGCAATCTGGTGTTCTTGGCTGTCTTGACGCAGCTTTAGTAAATAGTCGCTGGGTGCATCTCGCTGCTCTGGGTTGCCATATAAATCAAGAAAAGCTCGTCGCCGACATCGTTGATAGTTGAAGAGAATTTCGTCGGTCAGCCAAACCCCTTCTAAGGTCGCTTCTGGCGAGAAGATCGGGGCAGCTTGAGGCAGCGATCGCTGAAAGGGTATCGCTACAGAAGCAGCACAGGAATTATCCTCAGCCTCCATTGCGTTGAAGCTGTGGGAGTCAACGGATAGGTTTCCTCCAGTTGAACCAGACATTGACACAATCTAAGTCCTGTATCGAATGCACACCTGTCTTGCATTCGCAAGCGGTTTCACGCACCTGATTCTGTTATGACTTTAACGTGATTAGTCTGGTTTGGTCTAGCGATCGCTAAAATCGCTACAGCTATGGCAATTCCAAAGGGGCATGAGCGCACTCAGGAGGAGTGCACTCACAATCCACTCATCACGCAACTGATTTTCCTACCACTGATTTGACTTTTTGATTTTATGAGCAGTGCATCGCTAACCGTGACGGATTTACAACAATACCGTCAGCAGTTTCCCAGTTTGAGCAATAAGCTGTATTTCAACTATGGCGGGCAAGGACCCATGCCGCAAAGCGCGATCGCCGCAATTCATCACTCTCAGAACTACATTCAAACCGCTGGCCCTTTTTCGGGTGGGGTGAATGCCTGGGTGACACAGGAGGCAAACCAGACGCGAAGAGCGATCGCGGCCGAGTTAAATGCACCTGTAGAAGCGATCGCCCTCACCGAAGATGTGTCAGTAGGCTGCAACATTCCGCTGTGGGGAATCGATTGGCGAGCGGGCGACCACATCTTGCTTTCAGACTGTGAACATCCCGGCATTATTGCTGCTGCTCAGGAGATCGGTCGTCGCTTTGGCGTAGAGCTATCCACCTGTCCTCTCATGGCAACGCTTAATGCCGGCGATCCGGTAGCGATAATTTCAGAACACTTACGTCCGACTACGCGCCTAGTCATAGTTAGCCACATCCTCTGGAATACCGGACAAGTTTTGCCGCTAGCGGAAATCATTGCCGCTTGTCGAAATCACGTCACCAAAGCTGAGCCAGTGCGCGTGTTAGTTGATGCTGCTCAGTCTGTCGGCGTTTTGCCGCTTAACTTAACCGAATTAGGTGCAGATTTCTACGCCTTCACCGGACACAAATGGTGGTGCGGTCCAGCCGGAGTCGGTGGGCTATACGTTCGACCGGATGTACTAGAGTGCCTGAATCCTACGTTTATCGGCTGGCGTGGCATTACCAAAAACGCGACAGGACATCCCACAGGCTTGCTCTCGGATGCGCGAAAGTTTGAGGTAGCAACTTCCGATTTTGCCCTTTATGCCGGACTAAGGGAGGCGATCGCCATTCACCACCAGTGGGGCACTGCCACAGAACGATATCAGCGCATCTGCACCTTAAGCCGTTACCTCTGGCAGCGTTTGGGCGAATTTCCCCAAATTACTCGACTCAAAGCAACTCCTCCCGCATCCGGACTGGTTTCGTTTCAGGTCAACGGGATGACTCACAAGCAATTTGTCGATGCGCTAGAGCAGCAAAGCCTAATGCTCCGAACCATTCTCCACCCCGACTGCGCTCGCGTCTGCGTCCACTATTTCACCCTAGAATCAGAAATCGAGCGCTTGATTGAGGCGATCGCTGCTTTGATCAACAGCTAGAGTATGGACTTATGCAAGCTTCACCACTTTGTGTACAATAGAGGACTGTTGCTAAATTTCCTATTTCTCCTAAACCGCTATGGCTCGTAAATGTGAACTGACTGGTAAGCAGGCAAACAACGCCTATGCTGTTTCTCACTCTCATCGCCGCACCAAAAAGATCCAGGAAGCCAACTTACAAGAAAAGCGAGTTTGGTGGTCTGAGGGAAATCGCTGGATCAAGTTGCGCCTCTCCACCAGAGCCATTAAAACCCTCGAACACAAAGGGCTATCCGCAATGGCAAAAGAAATTGGGCTTGACTTAAACAAGTACTAAGGCGATTTCAGAGAAAGATTTTACTTTTGTGAAAGCGTAAAGGGTTTAGGGAGGCGAAGAGTGCATCGTCATGAGAGTACACTCCTCGCTTTTCGATAGCCCAGAGATCCAGAATGGATTCAAGTTCATCAAAAGATCAAAAAGTTTTGATAAAGAAGGGGATGGCTCAATGCTGTCCCTTTTTTGTTGAAATCCAACCCCATTGCCATTTTGACGTTAAAATTTTGCCCTTCCCTGATCGTTTTGTTAGAACAAGTGGGTACTATAGGCTTCATGCAGGTGTTATAGAATCTTTACAAAGATATGCTTTGCCCAGTGTAAAGTTGGGATCAATCAGGCTAGGTCATTTTGGATATCAGGGCAGTGGGTTCGTTTTTACCAAGTGCATCTACTTAGACTGAGACAGTAATTTCCGTCAGAAACGGTAAGTTACCGCAATGCGTCCAAACTTTAGAGCAGGTTTTAAACCTTATTGAGCTTAACTTGTGTCACTTCTACTGAAGCTTAAATCTGACAGAAGTTCGTAGTTTCACCGTTGATACAAAGTTGTCTGACTTGTTATGACAGTAGGCATCTCTATGAGCCATTTATGAATTTTGAGTAAATTCTCCTGAGCCCCAGCACTTTAGCTGTATTGTCTCAACCTCATTTTCTTAAAATTTTTAAGTGACGGCTTTTTTGATATCAATATTCAGTTTTTAATTCCGAAACTCTAGTACCCACAATTTTCAGGCATCCCATTGATCAGGAAGGCAGTTATGTCAATCCGCGCATTAATTAGGGCGATCCAGCATCTCCTCTCTCACACCAGCAGGCTGACTCAGCGCATCACTAAAAAGATCGTGACCGGCTTCCTGCGGAACTTGCTACTGGTTGGTAGACGACCCCGCATGTCTAGAGCAGGCTTTGTGTTGCCCACAACCGTGCTGCTGCTGCTAGTCGCTACACTGACCATCGGCTCCATCACCTATCGCACCTATACCCGTACAGCGCAGACAATTGGCGATCGCCAACAGCGCGTCATTTACAACGCTGCCACACCTGCCATCGATAGAGCTAGAGCTAAGCTAGAGTTTCTCTTTGACCCCCAAAAAGACCCTCGCTTCCCGGGTGGTATTCCTGGTGAAGGTCGTCTGGCAGCTATGCTACTCAACAATGGCAGCAATGGTGTTCAGGCTTTGCCAGGGCAAGATGTCTACACATTGCCGGACGAAACCCGTGTTGATATTAACGGAGCGGGCGGTGTTGATAATGCCTGGAGCTATCGAGTGGACACCGACGAAGATGGAGTTGATGATGCCACCGTTGCATACTCCATCCTGTTTCAAATTCCCGGGACTGGGCCGAATCCAGGTGATAACGAACAACCCTTGCTGACCGACTCTACGGATGCGGCTGTTAGAGAAAGAGCAAGGAAATTGCAGGTACGTCGAGGCCCGCTCAGCAGCGTTGACCAGTTGAACAATGCTTGCCGCCGTCAAGCTGCTAACACCCTACCTGAAGCCGGATGGATTCCCGATGGAATCAACACCTCAACGCTGCGTAAGAACTTCCAAATTGACGCGTTTGTTCTGCCTGATAGACCGACCGGCACAGTAACGACTCTGGAGTTTTACCAGGATCGCGAAGTTAAACGGGGCAACAAGTGGGGAGCTTGGTTCCGTAATGACCTGGAAATCTTTCCAGGTGCAGTTTTCAACTGGAACGGAGCTATGCACACGGAAGGTAGCTTGATTGTGGGCAAGCCTCAAGGTGCCTTGTATAACAGCTATTTGATTAGCTCTCAGTATTCTTGCCTCAACACTACAAAGGACGCTTCAGAGGTGTCCGTTGCCGAGATCGAAGCTGTTCCGGCTCAAGGTATTACCCCTTTCATAGGACAGATTATCAGCGGTAGAACAGGAACAAATGAATTTGAGGACGGAAGCCGTTTCCATCTGTTTAATGGAGCCGGGGCGCAACCAACCTTTGACCCTAATAACAACGATACTAAGCTGCTTGTCGGTACTGACTCTATTGGCAACAACAGCGGTGCAGGCGGCCCAGCAGATCGTGCTCTTGACCCGGTTGCTCTTTTGACCAGAGGGGTTTCTGAAGCCCGTAACGGTAACTCGGTAGCACCTCAGGACACACGCTGGGAAAACACTCAGTTTTTCCAGAAAGGGCGCATCTTGAATAAGACTGAACAAGCACCCTACCTGGATGACTCCTTCCGGGCAGACAACCGCTACGGACCTAAGCCTCGCTATGACAACAAGAAGCTGCCTGATGGAATAAGTATTGGTGCTCCAATCACGGGGAACCTTATGGCGGGCAACCCAAGCCAGCTTCCAGATACCAGGTTGACTACCGACGTTCCGGCAGTTTCCACAGATGCTACTTCTGTAGGTCTGGATGGCTACTGGGAAAGACGCGCCCGTGCAGAAGGTTTGCGCCTAATTGTGGGTCAAAGGTTGGAGTTAGGAAACCCATATCCTGGAATTCTCGGTGGATATGACCCCACTAGTGAGACATCCGTAAACCGTGACCAATTGCCGGTTCGCGAACCGCTCCGCCCTTGGAAGACTTGTTCTCCCAACGTTGATGGCAACACTCGCTGTAACGAGGCGAGGCAAAGACGGACGCTAATTGATAACCTTGCCGCAGTTCAGGCAACTGCTGTTTACCATTACGCAAACCCTTCCACTGCGGGAGGCCCTGATTTCCCACTGGCTTGCTTGGCAACGACGGCCCACCCTGGTACCTCAGTGACGCTAGACCGCAGCACAACCTTCGAAGATCTTGCCCTTGCAGCTAAAGAGGATAGGAGACTTGACGCTTCTCTGCTCACAGTCACCGATTTCTTCTCAGGACGAGGCACAAACGGTTGGGAATATGAACCTCCTGCTGCGGCTGGATTTCCCTCGGCTGAAATGACAAAAGCCCTGAAGAATTTAGCGTATTTCGCCGGAGACCCCAAGGGAGGCGCTCCTTCGTTTCCCCCTGTCCAGGACACTGACGTACACCCATATCCCAGTATGGCAATGTGGGGCGACTTTTCGGTTCTGAGGCGAATTCTAGATAGCAGAACGCCTTATGACCAGCTCAGCCCTGCCGATAAAACAACAATGCACACGGCTGCTTGTGCATTGGGTATGTTGGCATACAACATGAATTACCTATCTGGGTACGACTACGCCACCCCCAATCCCAACTTAAACGCACTGGCAACTAAGCTCGGACAACTCTCGCGTGGAAATGGCACCGGTGGTATTGTGGTCACTCAACCTTCTCCAGAAGCTTACATTGACGGTCTGAGAAAATGGCGTGATGCCAGAGGTCCGAATGATGCCGAGCGTTCCATCTTTGACAAAATAATTCCTTTAGCAGAGTTAGTCGTTCAGAAGGAGCAGGTCGAGCGCGATCGCAGGCATGGATTTAGAGTTGCTCCAAGCCCAAATTGTGCAACAAGGTTCACGAATGTTAACGGAGGGCAAATAGAGAATCTATCTTTTCTATGTTCGTCTCAGCCCAAATTTCCTATCCTCTTCTCACTTTTTCCTGGCGATACCAGCGGAGATAATGTCATCAATGCTGCGGACAATCATGGGGATATAAATCAAAACCAACCAACCCGAGATGCTGAAGACCGTAGATTTGCCTACAGCTACATTACTTCAGTGAACCCTGCAAGTCCAATCTACGAAGTCGTAGATCTAACGGCAATTCAGTTACGTCCTAGGCAAATCGCTAGCTGGGTAACACCGACTGAGACTGTAACCCCAAACCTTACCACTGCAAGCAATAACCGAGATACTTTGATTAAAGTGTGTGTTACTGAAACTTGCTACAGGAATGCAAGTGTTGGCAGCTTAGTTAGGGTTGCGTTCAAAGACTCCGGTATGTTCAACGCCAGAGAAATGATGAGCGTTCGAGTGTTAGACGTCAATCTGGATCTACTACGCCGCATTCCTTACAGAGGAGATTATTGGTTGCCAGCATCCGGTGTCGTCTATGCATTTCGGGAAGATGCAGTTTCAGAAAACTCAATTGTTAGACCTTCATCAGGTGGCAGCACTATGCAGGGTACTGGAACTGCTGAAGCCAGGGATGCAAAAGATCCACCTCTTAGTACTTACAACATCAGCCCCAAACCCGTAGACTACTCCCCTGATCCGGATCGTAGACCCCATGGATTCCGTTTGCGTCGAGGTGCAGCGCTTTGGCGTGGAACTGCTCTCAGTCGCCCAGGCGATAATGGTCGAGGCTTGTCATTTATCAGCGATGATCCGGTCTACATTCAAGGCAACTTTAATCTGCATCAGAATGCAGCAGGTACTCCCTTAGAAGAATTCCAGGATCCATTGCCAGACGATTTTACTCCAGCCCAGTTCTACAACCGCAGAAACATCAATACAAACTTTGCGGCGCTCACTACTGACCAGTGGCGGCCCAGCGAGATTTTGGCAGACGGAGTAACGATTCTCTCCGACAACTTCTGCGACGGCAGCATTGAGGATGGCATAATCACAGCAGAGCTACCAAATCCAAGTGGAGCAAACCTTAGTACCCTCTTAGATGAGCAAAGAACTGGGGAAAACGGTTCAGTTTATGGTTGTCTAATCGATGCTGGGACAGCACCTCAGCAGAATGTTATTACCTCTTATCTGAACCAGAACCGTCCGAATAAAAATCCCCCAGCTGCCACAGTCAATCGAGTGCAAACTCGTTGGCTAAGAGTTAACCCTTATGATCAGGGTTCTCCAATTCTGATTAGTAGAAGTGGAAATCCCAGTAGGGCTAGTGCAAGCCTTCCAAGTATCGTTGAAAATGAATATGGCTATGCTCCCGCCGATGGTCAGAGTTACTATCCCTACCCTACTGACGCTACCGACGAACCATTAAATGTTGCTCGAGCTAATACAAGGGTTAACTCCATCATCATCAGTGGCATTCCCCCGTCTCGCGTGGGTCAATCTTATGGTGGGATGCATAATTTCCCCCGCCTATTGGAGAACTGGAGGGATAAGAAACTGTATATTGCTGGCTCCTTCCTTCAACTCAACTTCAGCAACTATGCTACTGGACCTTATGACCAGGATGCTTTTGAAGTCGGCTCTGCAACCCGCCCTGACAGTAACCCAGATGGTGAATTAGCCGATTACTACTATCCTCCTATTCGGGTCTGGGGTTATGATGTGGGGCTGCAATATGCGCCAGCAGGTCCAATAGCTCAACGCTTTGTCACCTTTGCCTCAATCCGCAGTGAGTTCTACGATGAGCCACCTGCAAACGACCCTTACATCTCTAACCTGTGCAGAGCAATTAACGCTGCCCGGTGCCCTGCCTGATTCCTGTTCTACCTAGATTCTATTAACGTTCTATGAGGAGGCATCTCGTGCCACAGTCTATCCCTCTCCTAAATAAGCCCTTAAAAAGTTTGGGTAGGGCCCTATCGCTGGCGGCTAATAGAGATGCTTCGCAGCTTCAAGGTCGTTCTCTCCAGCAGGTTAAATCTGAACAGGGTGTAACCCTGCTGGAGTGTCTAGTTGCAATTTCAGTGATTGCCATCTTAGGGGCAATGATTGGGCCACCCCTGGTATTTACCGCTGCATCACGACTACAAAATCAACGAGCAGAGCAGGCGTTCCAAATTGCTCAGGCAGAAGTCGATCGCCTTCGGGTTCTGGTTGCGCGAGGCGAACACATTCCAGCCAACCTACCTCCAGTAGTTGCTTCCCTTAACGGAGTTCCTGCCCCGACTGGAGTTTCAAACATAATGAAGTCCATCACAAATTGTCCGAATGCTTACACCGGTCAGCAAATTCCAGTCAACCGAATGCTGAGAGTTGATACCACTGGAGACTGTAAAGCCGATTTCCTGGTGCAGCTTTACCGAACCAACAATAATCCTGCAATTGCTGATCAGCGCAACCGACCCGTTGACTTCTCGGTTGGGGTTAGAGTCTATTCTGCCAAAGCTGAAAGCAACATCACTAGATTGTCAAACCGGCCAGCAAATTTGCGCTTTGCCGCAGGTCAAGGAGATATTGTTCGTGACGGTCCTGCTCCTGATAGAGGCAGGACTGGTCCCCTAGCCGTCTTTAACTCAGATTTAATCTGGACCGATCGCAGCGGCGCACTCTGCGACTACCGTCAAAACCCTCGCTGTTAGACTGTAACGTCCGTTTGCTTCTTTGCTAAGTTCTGCCGCATTTGAAATTCTCATTGAGTTAAACCAATGGCTGCACCATTCCTGAAACGAAAATTTGGTCGCTTGCTCCAGTCCAGGCAAAAGCGCAAAGCCAGTGGTTTCACCCTGATTGAACTGTTAGTTGTCATCCTAATTGCTGGCGGCATTATCTCCGGTTTGATGTACCTGGTGGTCGAGCTACTGGGTGTCGATCAGCGTGAGTCTTCCCGTACCGAAACTCAGCGGGAAATGCAGCTTGCGATGGACTACATGGCATCAGAACTGCGCGAGGCAGTCTACGTCTACAATGGCGAGTGCTTTGCTGGCCGCAGTGCAACTACCCCTCCGACTGATTGCCCTCGCCTGATTAACTATTTGCCTCAAGCTTTGGAGAATAACAACAACATTCCAGTGCTTGCTTTCTGGAAACAGCAGCCTATCCCAGAACCCGTTAAAGCCCGATGCGCTGCCAATGCGACCACTGCAATTAATAACGGTGACCCTTGCACATCTGCTTCTTCTTACGCCCTGATTGTTTATTACATTAACCGAGACAATCCAAACAATATCTGGAGTCGCAATGCTCGAATCAAGCGCTATGCTTTAACAGAATTTCAAGCTGATGGCACTCGCGTACAGGGGTATGTCAGGCCAGATGAAGTCAGCGTCAAGTTTGACACCTGGCCTTTTGGAAACAGTCCAACCACGAATCGGGTTGAAAATCTTCAAGCGACCCGTCCAACTGACACTTCAAACATCCTGGTGGACTTCCTGGACAATAGAGTAGGCATCAATGGTAACGCTGCCACCAGGACAGTCTGTCCAACAGGCGACTACAACATATCCCCTGCTGACACTGCATTTACCCAGCTTGGCGCTCCACAAATCCGGAGCTTTTACGCCTGTATAGACAATGGCGCAACATCGGGTAGAAATCGGGAGGTCATTCTTTACGTCCGAGGTAATGCTCAGGGACGACCCGGTATTCGTGGAGCTAACACATTCGTGCCCACCCTAGAAACCAGGGTGTTAGTTCGGGGTGTATTGGGTAGAAACCCCTAATGATAAAAAGCTTCAAGACTATAGCTGTTTTAATCTTTGAGCCTGGAGTGAAGCAATGATCAAGACAAAGCCTTCTGAGCGGTTGGCTTCGCAAAATAAGACCCGTGCAGGCAACATTGCAGGTTTTACCCTAATTGAAACCTTAATTGTGGTTGTGATTATCGGCTTGTTGGCAGCAATTGCTGCGCCAAGCTGGGTCACTTTTATGAATCGGCAGCGGGCAAATGCAGGCAGAGATCAGGTGCTTCAGGCGTTACGGACAGCTCAAACCAGTGCAAAACGGCTGCGGCAGCCTGTAGGAGTACAGTTCAACATCCCAGCTAACCCTCAAGCAGCACTCCCTACTTTAAGAATTAGAAATGATGTGCAAACCTTGGGTAATGGGTCATTAAAACCAGGTATGGCTACCTTGGACGTATTTGATCAGACCGGCAATAGATTAACTGGAATTGCTTTTGCTGAGGACGGCAGTGTGGCGGGTACTCCAACCTTTGATCCAAACGGAAACCTTACTGGTGTTAATCCAACCCTACCAGCCGTCCCGATTAGAGTCGTAGTTTCTGCTCCTGCGGGCAATAACCCTTCAAGACGCTGCGTTATTGTTCAAACACTTTTAGGTGCAACCCGATCAGCATCCGATCGCGGATGTGATAGACCTCCTGCATAAGAGGAGAAAAAATAGGTACTCTTTGCTTTTGCTTTTCCCATCCTACGCTTTCGTAGACTTTTTGCAGCATTAGGGTGCGTATACACCTGATGATGAACGCACCCTGCTCTTTGACGAAATGGAATTTGCAAAAGGGGAATTACTACTTCTCCTTTGTCGTTACCTTCAGGTCAACCCACTCTGAGAACGGTTCGCCATCAAAAGGTTGAACTCCAGTTTCAGGATAGTGATCATCTCTCGGACTAAAGATCCGGGAAACCCCTTCAGAAACGTACTGGATTGCATTAACCGCAAAGTCAAAAATTTTCATAGAATCGCCCTCAATGTGTGTCATTGACGTGTAATCGATAGGCGACATCAATGTATGCTTACACAGTGACCACTCGAAGCGAAATCCTGTTTCAACAGGTACGAACTTTTTACTGCGTGCCCCAGCTGCGTTGAAATATATCCGAAGCTATGTTTGAACCAATAGTCTACGTGGCACTTATTTGCTTACATTGATCTCGATACTTTTATCGTAGGGGATTGACCTGAGAGGCAATCAAAACTGCTGCGGAATCTTGATAAAAGGTATAATGTTCTTCATGTTAATTAGGACAAAGAAAGAGGGCGTGAGCTAAATCTACTTCCTCTTCTTTGTCCAAACCAAACTGGCGATCGCCCTATTTTTTCGGATTCAATACTTGTAGCCGTTGGGTTTGCTGTTGACGCGGTTGGGATGTAGCAGAGAAATGGTTTTTGCGAAACTGTCCATTCTTTTTGACGAAGGCCATATCAACCTAGCAGAACGCTCGTTGAAGGGGCGATTGTAGTTGCCAAGCAGGTTGAAGGCTCTCATGACAGCGGTTTTGAGAGAGCGTTTCATAAATTATTTGATCAAACTGCGAACCAGGTCAGCCAAACGCTCGGCACTGTCTGCGATCGCCAGTCCTCCCGCTGCGGCTGCCATCTGCTCAAGCTGATCGGGCGATCGCAACAAATTTAGCACCTTATTTTGCAGCTTTTCGACCGATAGGTCAGCCTGACGACAAACTTGAGCCGCCCCTGCCGCCGCAAAGATAGCAGCATTGTAAGACTGATGATCTTCCGCTGCATAGGGATAGGGAATCAGAATGGAGGGAGTTTTAGTGATTGCCAGTTCCGTTAGAGTGCCTGCTCCTGCTCGACTAATTGCCAGATTTGCTCGTTGCAGCAAACCCGCCATGTCGTCATAAAACGGCAGTGGCAAATATTGAGCGTGGCTTAAGCCGTTGGCTTCGGGATCATTTTCCCCAGTCAAATGCACGATCCAGGCTCCGGCAGCAAACCATTCGGGAGCACACTGACGCACTAAGCGATTTACTGCAACGGCACCTTGACTACCGCCAACTACCACAATCAGCGGCACATCGTCCGGAATATTCAAGCCAGTGGGCGAGGCATGGTCTAGTGCAGCTCGAAACTTAGAGCGAACTGGTGTACCCACACACACCGTCTGAGCACGGGGCAAATAGGGCATCGCCGCTTCAAATCCAAGCGCTACTCGACTGCACCAGGGACTCAGCCAGCGAGTCACCTTTCCGGGTAACGCATTAGATTCATGGAGAATGGTCGGCAAACCCAGCGTTCGAGCCGCTACAATCGCAGGCGCAGCAATATAGCCTCCCGTGGTTAGTACACCCTGAAACTGTCCTTGTTGAAGAAGTTGGCGCACCTGGAGAATCGAGCCTGTTAATTTACCAAAAATTCGCAGCGTCCCCAGACCAAATCTTTGCTGAAAGCCTTCGACAGCGATCGCATGAAGTGGATATTGCTTAGGAACCAGTTGCGTTTCCAAGCGATCGGGTACGCCTAACCATTCAATTTCGTAGTCGGGCAACTGCTCAGCCGTAGCGATCGCCGGAAATAAATGCCCCCCCGTACCGCTTGCCGCAATCAGGAGTCGGATCGGCTTTGTCACAAATCTACTTTCTCCCCCAGCATCTCAGGACAACTTAGAACTCGCAATTCAGAACTTAAAGCTTCTACTCACCGTCATCTTTAACTTCTAATTTTCGCGCATCTAACCCATTTCACTCAAATTCAGGTTAAAACTTCTGAAGTAGCGATTTGCAAAACGCTGCCTTCTCGAATTAACTATCCAAACTTATCATTTATGCCTCACGCTTCCACCAAACGCTCTACATTTGCTAAGCCTCAACCGATCCAGTCGCGATTGTTGAACTGGATTCAAGCTACAGGGCGAGCTTGGCTAGTGCCGTCAATTGTGGGATTGGCGATCGCCTGGGGAGGAGATATCAGTGCCCGAGCTGAAAGTCCAGCGACTGCGCCACCAGAACTGCGTGAAACTCTGACTCAGATTGATGCTGCTGCCAGTCAGGGCGACGTGGAAGCTGTAATGGAATTTTATAGTTCAGAGTTTACCCATGCAGACGGGCTAACTTATGAGACGATGCAGCAGGCTCTCACAGCTTTTTGGGAACGGTATCCCGACCTCACTTACCAAACTGCCTTAACCTCCTGGGAGCCGGACGGCGACGCAATCGTGGCAGAAACGGTTACCACCATCACTGGTACTCAAGAAGCCGAAGGCAGAACATTCAAGCTCGATTCAACCATTGCGTCACGCCAACGCTTCGTCGGACGGCAGATGGTTAGCCAGGAAATTCTCACGGAGCGCAGTCAGGTGACTTCTGGAGAAAATCCACCCACAGTGACCGTTAGCTTGCCCGAACAGGTGACGACCGAGCAGGAATATCCATTTGACGCAATTGTGACAGAGCCATTGGGCGATCGCGTTCTTCTAGGAACCGCACTGGAAGAGCCAGTTAGACCTGAAGGTTACCTTAACCCAATAACCCTCGACCTAACACTCCTACCTGCCGGAGGACTCTTTAAGGTGGGTCAGGCTCCTGCTACACCCGAAAGCCGTTGGGTTTCAGCCATCATTATTCGAGAAGACGGCATTACCGAAGTAACACAGCGCCTGCGAGTGGTAGGGCAATAGGCACATGGCTTCGATTCAAAACCAAATTGTCTTAATTACGGGTGCTAGCAGTGGGATTGGAGCCGCCTGTGCCAGAGCTTTTGCAGCAGCAGGGGCAAAGCTGATTTTGGCAGCACGGCGGCTCGACCGACTGAAAAGTCTGGCTGCTGATCTGACTGAAAAACATTCAGCTCAGGTTCATTTGGTGCAGCTTGATGTGAGCGATCGCACCCAGGTTGAATCTGCCCTCAACGCCCTCCCTAATTCCTGGCACACAGTTGACATACTGATCAACAACGCAGGCTTGAGCAGAGGCTTAGATAAACTGCACGAAGGCAGCATCGAGGACTGGGAGGAAATGATTGACACCAATGTCAAAGGTTTGCTCTATATCACTCGGTCAGTGGTGCCAGGAATGGTTGAGCGAGGACAAGGACATGTGATCAACATAGGCTCTATCGCGGGGCACCAAACCTACCCCAACGGCAACGTGTATTGCGCCACAAAAGCTGCCGTTAAAGCCCTGTCTGAAGGTTTGAAGATGGACTTGCTAGGCACACCCATTCGCGTTAGTGCAGTCGATCCGGGAATGGTCGAAACCGAGTTTAGTGAGGTGCGCTTTCACGGTGACACAGAACGAGCCAGCAAAGTTTATCAAGGGTTAACTCCACTTACCCCTGAAGATGTGGCAGACACCATTCTCTTTTGTGCAACTCGACCGGCGCATGTCAATATTAGCGAGGTCTTGCTTGTGCCAACGGAGCAAGCCAGTGCCACCCTATTTTACCGTCAGCAAAACCGCTAGATGTAAAAGCAAGTCTTTAGCTTCAGAATCTCAAACCAACACCACCTTGAAGCGAAGCAGCCGTGCCGCCACCATCACGATAGGCATCAAAGGCAATAATCGCATTACCAAAAATGACTAGGTCGCTATAGGGCAAGCTGTAGTCCACCCCAGGCTGAATCACAAAGCTAGTTTGGTTACCGAGTGGGGAAGCGTTTCCTTCACCACCATCTTGTAGTACCACGCCAGCGCCAATATAAGCATCCGTCTGCCAGTTTAGCGGAATATCATAGGAAACAGTGGGAACGAGCGCGGGCGTATCTCCAAAAACTAACGCCTGTGCCCGGAGTGAAATGGGCAGTTCTAGAAGGCGATAGCGCACGGCAATTACAGCGGCGGTGCTGCTATCTGAATCGTCTCCTGAGCTTAGACCAAAGGAAGGACCAACTCCGACATAGCTACCGTAAGCAGCTTGAGCTGAAGCAGTTGATGAGGTCATTGGAATGATACCAAGCGCACCAATCAACCCTCCGACTAAACCGCCAACCAGACTGTTAAGTGCGATCGCCCTCAAGCGATTTGTCCAATTCTTGTTGCTAAGAAACTGCATCCCAAACTCCTCACTAGCTACAGAATTTACTTTTATAAGACAGACCACCGAGTCAATCAGCACTAAGCTCTGTTTGAGGTTATTTTTTCCCTGCATTTCTTCCACAGAAAAAATAACCTTTTCAATTGGTAATAACAGCTCAATCAGTAGAACATAGCCCAATTATGAGCTAAAAGTCTACAAAATTCGCCTATTTTATAGGTTTAATATGAATATTTCTCACTTACAACTGCCGTATCAGACCTTTGGTATTTTTATACATTTTCATCTCCATTCCTGCCACATAATCAAATCATCTTTGCCATTTCTTTCCTCAGCTTTTTGCTATGGCTCCCCTTCTCCAAACCATTCGCTCAAAACTTTCTGAGCTAGGAAAACTTAACCCCAAGGCAGTCGAGATGGGGCGTTCTGTGCTGTTGCCCAGCCTGATCATGACAGCATTGCTGTTAGGGATGGGTCGGTTAGGCGTACTGCAAGGGATGAATTTAGCAGCTTATGATCATCTGATTCGTTTACGACCCGACCAGGGAGAAGACGATCGCCTTCTCATTGTGGGAATTACAGAAGCAGACATCCAGACCCGCCAAGAATGGCCCGTTTCAGATCAGACACTAGCTCAACTTTTGGAGAAACTAGAAGCACAGCAACCGCGTGCAATTGGGCTAGACATCATTCGAGATGTACCCATTCAGCCAGGTCGAGAAGCTCTTTTGAATCAAATGCAACAGAGCGATCGCCTGATTACTGTCTGTAAAGTCAGCGCTCCCAACGATCCGGGTTTCCCACCTCCGCCGGGAGTCGCACCAGAATTTGTTGGATTCTCAGATTTAGTGATTGATCCCGGCGGCATCTTGCGTCGCAGCCTACTCGTGATCGTGCCGCCGCTGCCAGAGAATGGTGTTCCTTTAGTCCCTCACCTGTGCAGTCAGCCAACAACTCTAGACAATCAGCCCAATACCTTGCTTTCGTTTGGCTTTCAGCTAGCACTGACTTACCTGGCAGAGGAAGGCATTCAGCCTGAATTGACTGAAGCCGATGAGTTAAAGCTAGGTTCCACCTTACTCTCTCGGCTTCAACCCACCACCGGGGGATACCAGAAAGCAGATGCTAGCGGCTACCAAATTTTGCTCGACTATCGCTCGGCTCACCGTGCAGCCCCACAAGTCAGCATCACCGATGTGTTGAGCGATCGAGTGAATTCAGAACTGATTCGCGATCGCATCGTTCTGATTGGCTACACCACACCTCAAGCCAAAGATGAGTTTTACACGCCCTACAGTGCAGGAGCCAGCGATAGCCAAAAAATGCCAGGGGTCGTCGTTCATGCCCAATCCGTCAGCCAAATTCTCAGTGCCGTGCTGGACGATCGCCCGCTGCTCTGGTCTTGGTCAAATGCCCAGGAAGGAATTTGGATTTTCGGCTGGGCATTAGTTGGCGGGGTTGTGGCTTGGTATGTGCGCCATCCGCTGAAGTTTGGAGGAGCGATCGCGATCGCAGGCGGGATCATCTACGGCATTTGCTTTTTGCTGTTTTTGCAGGGTGGTTGGATTCCGCTGGTGCCGGGGGCGATCGCCCTGGTTGTCACCTCAGCCACAGTCATTTTGGTTGATCGCTTTAATCACAGCACCTATGGGCAAACAGTCTACCGCCAGGTTAAGAGCTTCCTCAAACTCGATATTGAGATTGACCAGGCAAAGCTAGAAAAACAAGTCGCTGAAATTACCGAATCTGATTACTTTCAGGATTTACAGCAAAAAGCAAAGGCCCTACGATCTTCAGCCGGAACCCACAGCTCCACTGCTCCCGCAACGGAAGACTCCATTCCTACAACAGCTCACAGAGCTGTCCCTTCACCAGCCGAGCCAGTTGTTAAGTCAGGAGATGAGGACGAATTGGACTATTTCCAAAAGTTGAGACTGGACGCTAAACGACTACGCGACCAAAGACAAGGGCAAAGCGACGACAAGGAAGGTTCGTAGCCAAAAGCTTCACCAGTGCAGAACTCTATACTCCACCTGCAGCAGCTCAGTCAGCTCTGGTAGATGTAGGTTGGGGAAGCAAAGCGTAACCCAACAGCAGTAGACGCTGGAGCTTGTCAGCTCGTAAGCAATGAAAGAAGTTTAACTCTGTATGAATCACTAAAAATGAACAACCAAGATGACGATAATCTAACAGCGCTGGTTCAGCAGTATAAGTCAGTTGCATCTCCTCTACAGGCTTTTCTCAACGAGCTACACCTCAAGTACAAACCTCTGCGAGACGGCGCTGTTGCAAATTACATCCCAGAATTAGCGAAGGCAAGCCCCGACTGGTTTAGCATTTGCATCGTCACGGTTGATGGACAGATCTATAAGGTGGGAGATTATGACCAACTTTTTACAATCCAGTCCGCGTCAAAGCCGTTTGTACATGGCTTGACATTGGAAGATCATGGGCGTGACTACGTTTTAACGAAAGTTGGAGTGGAGCCAACAGGCGATGCATTCAACGCCATTGTTTTAGATGAGGCATCTAAACGTCCCTATAACCCAATGGTGAATGCAGGGGCGATCGCCACCGCTGGCTTAATTAAGGGTGCAGACCCCACCGAACGCTTAAACCGAATGCTCGATATGTTTCGGCGTTATTGTGGGCGAGAAGTTTTTATGGATATGTCGGTGTTTACCTCCGAACGGGCAACAGGACACCGCAATCGAGCGATCGCCTACCTGATGCTTAACTTTGGCATGATCGATGACCACATTGATGAGACGCTGGATCTCTATTTCAAGCAATGTTCAATTATGGTTAATTGCAGCGACATCGCAGTCATGGCTGCAACGCTAGCAAACTGTGGTGTGAACCCCATCACGGGCGACCGAGCGATCGAAGCTCAATACATCAAAGATGTACTCAGCGTCATGTACACCTGCGGGATGTACAACTATTCTGGCGAGTGGGCCTACCGCATTGGTTTACCTGCTAAAAGCGGCGTAGGTGGCGGCATCGTCGCGGTTGTTCCTGGAAAAATGGGAATTGGGGTCTTCTCGCCGTTACTAGATTCACGCGGTAACAGCATCCGAGGCGTTAAGGTTTGCGAAGACCTTTCCTTACATTACGGACTGCATTCCTTTGACCTACAGACCCCCAACTCCAAGCTGATTGAAGCGCTTGCTCGCCCAAACTCTAAACCTGCGTAAGCCAAACAACCTACCATCAATGACCCTTTACGGCGCGATCGTTCCGGTTAAGGGTGAACTAGCGCTGGCATAGGTTTTCACTGGGATTCGTCCTGCTAAGTAAGCAAGCCGTCCGGCTTCGGCAGCCATTCCCATTGCTCGACCCATCAAGGCTGGGTTTTGGGCTTGGGCGATCGCCGTATTAATCAACAGCGCATCAGCTCCCATTTCCATCGCCTGAGCCGCTTCACTCGGGGCACCAATTCCTGCATCTACCACCACTGGAATGTTGGCATTCTCAATGATGATTTGAATGTTTGCCTCATTTTTGATTCCCTGACCAGAACCAATGGGTGAACCCAATGGCATCACCGTGGCACAACCCACTGCCTCTAATCGTTGAGCCAACAGCGGATCGGCATTAATATAAGGCAGCACTGCAAACCCTTCTTTGACCAATTGTTCAGCCGCTTCTAACGTACCGATGGGGTCAGGCAATAAATACTTTGCATCGGGGATCACTTCCAGTTTGACAAAGTTGTTGTCTTTCTGACCCAACAGCTTTGCCATTTCTCGCCCCAATCGGGCGACCCGAATCGCCTCTTCCGCAGTTTTGCAACCTGCCGTGTTAGGCAGCATCCAGAGTTTTTTCCAATCTAGCGCTTCTGCCAGTCCTTCATGACCTGGAGCGTTGGTCTGCACCCGGCGCACTGCTACGGTTATGATTTCACACCCACTGGCGGCAATGCTTTGGCGCATTTCCTCAAAGTTTCGATATTTGCCTGTCCCGGTCATCAGGCGAGACCGAAAAGATCTTCCAGCAATTACCAGCGGTTGATCTAGGCTATTTGAAACTGGTTCAGTTGTGTCAATTTCGGGGCGATCGAGCGGAGTAGAATACTGCTTCAACATTGCGTTTGAGTGAACTGTGTTGGAATCAATGGAGTTTGAATTCAGCCTTCCATTTGAATCGGCTGAAGGCTGAGCGGAATTAGAAACAGGCTTGATTGACGGACTGGCGATCGCTTCAGTTGAAGTATGGAAGCGCTCCCAAGAAAAACTTTGCAACAAGGGAGTAGATTGCTGTTGCGAGAGAAAATCTGCAATCAAGAGCGCTGTGACTGGGGCTAACAAAATGCCGTTGCGGTGATGTCCTACAGCTAGCGTCAAATTTTGGCAAAGACCTGCTCCCAGAATAGGAGCTTCATCTGGCGTAGTCGGACGAAACCCCCACCAGCATTCTTCAATTGGAAACTCTTGCAGTACGGGATAGAGGCGAATTGCTGCTGCTAGCAGCTTTTGTAGCCCTGCTGCAGTATTGCCAGGAGTAAAACCAACCGATTCACTCGTTGCGCCAATTACAATTCGCCCATCTTGGCGCGGCACAATATACACCTCAGCACCAAACAAGACACGCTGTAAGGGTAGGTTGGCTTGGTCAGAGGGAATACGAACCGAGAGCATTTGCCCTTTTCGAGGCTGTACCGGAACAGGAAGCAAAGCTGAAGACCAGGCTCCGGTTGCCAAAACGTACTGCTCTGCCTGCCACTCACCGGCTGTTGTTCTCAGACTTATAACCTGTCCGTGCTGCTGCTGAACTGCTTCAACCGTTACCCCTTCTCGCAAGTCAACTCCCAAAGTTTGAGCAGCAGCTTTAAGGGCTTGAGCCAGGGCACGGTTATTTACCTGAGCATCTTCAGGAAACCAAAAGCCGCCAATGACTTCAGAACTGAGTCCAGGTTGAGCATGGTGAACTGCGGTTTGGTCGAGCCAAAGAGCAGGAGAGGAACTGGAGCAAATTTCTAAATTTCCAGGCTGTGGGCGTTCATACGAAGGGGCAAGAATGCCACAAGTCCAGTATCCGGTTGATAGTCCGCTGATCTCTTCAATTTTTTGAGCCCAGTTGGGGTAGAGCATCCGGCTTTTAAGACCCAGTTCGAGTAGAGCTGGATCGGCGATCGCCTCTGCTTGAGGAGCCAACATCCCCGCCGCCGCATGAGTCGCAGCCTCAGCAAAGTCGCGGCTTAAAACTGTAACATTAGCTCCTCGCAGCTTTAACTCGATAGCGATCGCCAAGCCAATTACGCCACCGCCAATAATTAAAATGTCAGATGCAGTATTCATGAAAGCTATAGGAAGCTGCGAATCAAGTTAAGCGACTTACCACCGTGCAGGGATAGGACGTGGACGTTGAGCCGTTCCTGCAGCAGGCGTAGGAGACGCAGCAGGAGTCGGAGATTGAGCAGTCGTCGTTCCAGTACCAGTTGCCGGAGCGTTGGCTGGAACCTGAGCGGGTGCGCTCGTTCCAGTTGTGCCACTAGCCCCCTGTTGAGGAACGGGTCGGCGTTCATTCGGAGAAGTTCCATTTTGAGTGGCAGTATTTGGAGCAGTAGTATTTGGAGCCGTTGCAGTATTCGGGGCAGTGGCACTATTTGGAGCCGTCGCAGTATTTGGAGCAGCACTATTCGGAGCTGCGTTGTTTTGCGGGGCACCGTTTGGAGCCGCAGTATTGTTTGGAGCCGCAGTATTGTTTGGAGAGGCGGTGTTAAAAGACTCAGATTGCTCTCCGTTGGCTTCTTCTTCGTCTGAACGCTGCCCAAACAGATTGGAGAGAGACGGTAAATTGTCGGTTGCCAAAGAACTAATCAGCAAAACAAGGGCAATTAGTATAACGAAAGAGCCAATAAGTCGAGCCACAGCCTCTACCTCCACAAGGTTCTAATTCCATCATCTCTTAGTCCATCAATTTTTAGGACAGCTATGAGCAGGGTTTCTCAAAAAATGTCTCTAAAATTAGATGAAACTGCTTCAATTTAACCTGCGATCGCAAGAGTTTAATCTTGCTAACGATGGGGTTTAATTGGTTAACCTTCTGGTGTCCAAATAGGTTGAGAACCTTGTCCCCAAAATCCATCAAACTTTGTCACTTTGACATCACCTAACACTTGAGTCTGGCAGGCAAGACGACGATTTCGCGTGGGAGAATGGGGAGGCAGTGACCGACGAGTGCGATCGCGCCAATTTGCCTCAGAAATTTCTCCTTGAATCTGTACAGCACAAGTACCACACGTCCCAATGCCGCGACAGTTAATTAAATTTGCCCGTCCATTGTGCAACTCAACTTCATGTTGCAGCAAAACTTGACGCAGGTTAGCGCCCGTCTCGGAATCAAATGTTTTTCCTTGAGCTGTCACTTTTGGCATGATTAATTTTTCACTCTAAACTTTTCCTAACCCTGAATTTCCACCCTTGAACCAGTTTTTGATCAGCAATCAGCAGCTTGCCTCAACTTTCAAGTTCTTAATAATAATCTAATTTTCTTTACTTCTTAAACCTACTTATTCTCTCGCTGACCTTCTAGCAATACCCACGCCTATACCCATGACTGAGACTTCTTCAAATCGGCTCTGGATCTACGACACAACTTTAAGAGATGGCGCTCAGCGCGAAGGGTTGGCACTTTCGCTCGAAGATAAATTGCGAATTGCTCACCAGCTTGATCGGTTGGGTGTTCCCTTTATTGAGGGTGGTTGGCCGGGAGCAAACCCCAAGGACGTGCAGTTTTTTTGGCAGCTTCAGGAAGAACCACTGACTCAGGCAGAAGTTGTGGCGTTTTGCTCGACTCGTCGTCCTGGTAAAGCCGCAGCCGATGACCCCATGCTTCAGCCCATTTTGGCTGCTGGAACGCGCTGGGTAACAGTATTCGGCAAATCCTGGGATATGCACGTAACGGAAGGGCTACAAACTAGCCTTGAAGAAAATTTGGCGATGATTCAGGACACAGGGGAATTTTTTCGTAGCCAGGAACGACGGGTAATTTATGATGCGGAGCATTGGTTTGACGGCTACAAGCGCAACCCTGAGTACGCCCTGAAAACTTTGGAGGCAGCGATCGCAGGTGGCGCAGAATGGTTGGTTCTATGTGATACGAATGGCGGCACGCTTCCCCACGAAGTCGCTCAGGTGGTGCAAACGGTGAAAGGGGCGATCGCTGCCTTCACCCCAAATCCTCCCCAAATCGGTATTCATACGCATAATGATTCCGGTACCGCTGTGGCAAACGCGATCGCCGCTGTGATGGAAGGCGCAGAAATGGTACAGGGAACGATCAACGGCTATGGCGAACGCTGCGGCAATGCTAACCTTTGCACCCTGATTCCCAATCTGCAACTAAAGCTGGGTTACGACTGCGTCAGCCAAGCACAGCTTGCTCAACTCACTGACTCCAGTCGTCTAATTAGTGAAGTCGTAAACCTTGCCCCTGACGACCACGCTCCCTTTGTCGGCTTATCTGCCTTTGCCCACAAGGGCGGAATTCATGTCAGCGCAGTCGAACGAAACCCGCTCACCTATGAACACATTCAGCCAGAGCTAATCGGCAACCGTCGTCGCATCGTTATCTCCGATCAAGCGGGGCTGAGCAATGTCCTGGCAAAAGCCCGCAGTTTTGGCATCAATTTAGATAAACAAGACCCCACCTGTCGCCAAATTTTACAGCGATTAAAAGCGTTAGAGAGTGAAGGTTATCAGTTTGAGGCGGCTGAAGCTAGCTTTGAGCTATTGATGCGAGAAGCGCTGGGCAAGCGCGAACCCTGGTTTGACCTGCGTGGTTTTCAGGTGCATTCTGACATGACCTGTCACACTCAAAGCTGCCAAACCCATTCCCTCGCAACAGTGAGAGTGGCCGTCGGCAATCAAGAGCTACTTGAAGTTGCAGAAGGAAACGGACCTGTTTCAGCGTTAGATGCCGCTCTACGGAAAGCTCTCATGAATTTCTACCCGGTCATTGCCGAGTTTCACCTGACTGACTATAAAGTGCGAATTTTAGACAGCACATTAGGCACCTCTGCTAAAACGCGGGTGTTGCTCGAATCCAGCAATGGGCAACAGCGTTGGACAACGGTAGGCGTTTCTCCCAATATTTTGGATGCCTCCTGTCAAGCAGTTGTTGAAGGATTGGAGTACGGCTTGCTGCTGCAAAATCAGGCAAAAACTGCACTGGAGATTGCAAATTAATTTTTTCTGGCGAAAGGAACTCTGAATTGCGATCGCCTCGTCAGGTCGTTCATTAGCATGAAGTCAATTGATACAGAAAGACTTAGCCTAGACAGTATTTCTGCGACTCTGACCCTCTCTACTGAACTTTAAGGTTTTTGGTGTGATGAAGCGATCGCCTGGTGTTTCTGGAAGCAAGCCTTCCTCCAATCGTAGTTTGAGCCGTTTACTCTTTAGTCTGCTCTTGCTACCTGCCTTTGCCCCCGCTGCATTTGCCGCCCCACCTCGACAGCCCGATCAAGAAGTTGCCTGTGAAATTTTAGTCGTGGGTGGAGGACTAGCCGGAGTTGCCACAGCCTATGAAGGTTTGTTGGCAGGACGTACCGTCTGCCTGACCGAAATTACTGACTGGCTGGGC
The DNA here is from genome assembly GCF_014696015.1 of Oculatella sp. FACHB-28. Taxonomy (NCBI): domain Bacteria; kingdom Bacillati; phylum Cyanobacteriota; class Cyanophyceae; order Oculatellales; family Oculatellaceae; genus Oculatella; species Oculatella sp. FACHB-28. The sequence continues at coordinate 218,256 of NZ_JACJPJ010000045.1, forward strand.
GGACAAATTTCCTCTCAAGGAACTTCTGCCCTGGATGAGCGCACCACTCAACGGGCACAGTTGTTCTACTCACGCGGCTACCTGGAACTGCGCGATCGCATTGAAAGCCACTACAAGCGAATGAATCCGGGTGAATGCTGGGTCAGCGAATCCTGCTTCTTTCCCTATGATGGCGACGAAATTTTGCAGGAAATGCTGGAAGATGCAGCCGACGAAGGCAATGGTAGATTGCGCTGGTTTCCTTCGACTGTCATTAAAGAAGTAGACATTGAAGGTGGGCAGATTCAAGGGGCGATCGCCATTCAACACAGCCCTGCCCCCGATGCACCACCCCTCAATACCCTGCCGCTCTCTCAAACCATTGAAGACTCCTACCGCTACGAAGACTCTGATCAGTTTGAGAAAACCATTATTCGCTTTGTGCCTCAACCACCCGACCGGCGATCGGCAAACGCAAACCAACCTCGTCCCACAAATTGGTACGTCGTGGACGCGACTGAAACAGGAGAAATCATCGGGTTAGCAGACGTTCCCTATCGTCTGGGAATTGATGCCCTCTCCTATCGGGAGCCATCTTCCTCCAGTGCCGTCCAAGATCCGTACTGCCCTCAGGGGTTTACCTACACCTTTGCAATGGAGGCAACCGAGGAACCGCAGACCCACGAAATGCCTTCCTTCTACCCGCAATACGAGCCTTACTACAGCTACGAGCTGCCTCGCCTTGCTAACTTTGGACTGGTATTTAACTACCGCCGTATCTACGATGCCCGACCTCGAACGCAGGGCAGCAGCTACCAATTTAGCCCTGGCGATATCTCGATGCAAAACTGGACTTGGGGAAATGACTATCGTCCCGGCACCGCCGAAGATAACTTGATCTACAGCCGTGACCAGCTAGAGGCAACCGGACAGCTTGAATCGGGCGGTTGGCTTGGCGGCTTGCGAAGCGAAACCTTGCGCCGAGGAGAAGAAAACGCTCTAGGTTATTTCTACTGGCTAGTGGAAGGGGAAACCGACTCACAGCTTGGCGAAGGTGTAAAGCAGCCTAACCCCAACCATCGCTACCTGTCCGGGTTGAACTCGCCCATGGGAACCGCCCACGGCTTGTCAAAATATCCTTACATGCGAGAAGGTCGGCGGATTTTAGGACGACCCGCGCCCGGATATCCAAACGGATTCTCGATTACAGAAATCGATATTTCTCGCCGAGACTACGCCGACGAATATTACCGTGAGGCACTGCCTCCAGCCATGTACCGCAGTCTGAGAACGGCGCTGGCAGGGCTAGAAGCAACTGCTGTGGTGGGAGGAGTGCGATCGCCTGACGACACCGCTCGACGCACCCGTTCTACCATCTACCCTGATGCAGTCGGAATTGGGCACTATGCGATCGACTTTCACCCCTGCATGGCGCTAACTCCACCAGAGCAACCTGATAACTATGAGCGTCCGGGTGAGCGGAGAGGCGCAGGACAGGCCTATCCTTTCCAAATTCCCTTGAGATCGCTGATTCCCCAGGAGATTGACAACCTAATGGTTGCTGGAAAGAGCATTGCCACCAGCCACATCGCGGCGGCAGCTTATCGAGTGCATTCATTTGAATGGTCATCGGGTGCCGCCGTCGGCAACGTGGTGGACTTTGCTCTCGACCGAGACGTGTTGCCCTACGAACTGGTGGATCAAATTCCGCTGAGAGAACCTTTGCTAGAAGAGTTTCAGCAACGCTTACAGCGTCAGGGCAATCCCACAGCTTTCCCCAACACTTCAATCTTTAATGAAGATTGGGAGGAATGGCAATAATTGCTAAGTCATGCAGAATCATGTCGCCCGTACTATGGATGACATGATTCTGCGCGTCTGGCAAATTGAGGTTGAATTCACACCAGAACTTGTGATACATCTTGCTGTCAGCAGTTAGACTGGTGGGGTAAAGTTTGCTTAACGCATACTTTTGTTAACTTCTCCCAGTAGCTAATGCTTATGGTGACGGCACTTCCACAAGTTCCTCATGCAATGGCAACTGCACCGGTTGTAACGCCTGATCGCACCAGCCAGACGGTTCGAAAAACGTACCCCAACTACAAGGTGATCGTGTTGAACGATGATTTCAACACGTTTCAGCACGTAGCAGAGTGTTTGGTGAAATACGTTCCCAACATGACGGGCGATCGCGCCTGGGAACTGACCCACCAGATTCATAATGAGGGACAGGCGGTTGTTTGGGTGGGGCCACAAGAGCAAGCCGAACTCTATCACGTCCAGCTTCAACGAGCGGGGCTAACAATGGCTCCTTTAGAAGCGGCTTGAGTAACGGTGTTGATTTAGGAACTTTAGAGGGCATCCCTTAACAAAGGGATGCCCTTTAATTTGGGCGGTGCAACTAGGTAGAAAGCCCTACACTAAAGAGGCAGGCGATCGCACCCTCAACCTCATGCCCAAACCCGACAGTGGCAGACTCGTTTGGAATCATTCAACTCACCTTCCCGGACTCATCCCAATCTTAGAACGCCTGACCCAAGAACCCGGCATTCAAACGATTACTCCCGCTGTCATCGGCAGTGTTAGATCCAATTCACCCAACCTGAAGCTGAAGGTATCCGTTCCCATTCGTGGTGGCTTCAAACTCATTGCCCGCAAAGGAAAAACGGTGCAAGAGGTATTTATTTTAACCAGTTTGTCTCAGGAGGAACTGGAGGGGGCGATCGCCAAAGTCCTGCGTTAACCCTAAACACACATTCTTTAGGCAATGTAAACACGCGATCGCCACCTTCTGTAAAGACAGTGATTCATAGCGTCTTTGCAGAAGCGATCGCTTTCCTCCTGGCGTTTAGTAGAATATCAGGCGATATGTCTGCCGCATCTTTGGCATTCGTCATATCCTCGCCACTGTTCCAAATCACATTGGGAACAAATAACATAATCCGGAGCGGTGCTTGGAAGCACTATCTCAACACCTATTGTCTTTGTTACTACAATCGAACGGAATGCCAAAAATAAACCCAAACTAGATAGATCAGGGCATTCAGCCATAACCCAAGAGACAGTATTCGTTGAGCTTCTGGGATTAAGACGAAGGACAGAGACAAAAATAATGCTGTCCAAAAAATACTTAAACCCTGTTTCTGAGAATTCCATGCCCAGAGGGACACACAACCGGGATAGGGTTTGAGGATGAGAAAAAGAATCAGAATAATGACAGGCAGGGCAGGGATTGCCCCAATTTGACCGATTGAAAGTGCGATAGATTGCCCATCGGTATAGGTGGGAAGTTTACTGACTGCTTCGAAATATGGGTCAATCAGGTAAAACCAACCTACTAGCCAAAGCCCAATAGAAAGAACGTAGAGTGGTAGTGCAAATGGGGGAGTGACCATGAAGTTTCTCATTGCAATACCTGATCTGTGTCCTACTCACTCTGCTTGCATCTTCAACCAGCTAAATAACTGTTTTGCTGTCAGGTCTAACTCAACGCCCTCTAGAACAACCAATTTGTCGTCTTGATGAAATAGCTCTGGTTGTTGCTGCGGCTGAAACACAAGAATTGAACGATCATCAAGGTCAATTAACCAACCAAGCTGACAATCATGCTTTAAGCAGTGCAAAATGTTGCCTGTAACCCGATTGGAACTTTGATCGGGTGAAAGGATTTCAATCGTCCAGTCAGGAGCAGCAAAGACGTTGCCTACAGGTTCTCCATCTTCATCAAGCTCAATGTTCTGCCAACGAAATACCGCTATGTCTGGAACAATGGAGCGATCGCCAAAAGTACAGCGCAACTCTGGAAAAGCATAAGCAATTTGCTGTGCCTCCGTGACTTCGTTGATCGCATCAATCAATTTGCCTTGAAGTCTTGAGCAGCACGCCTTTGGCATTGTTTTTTGGATGACTTCCCCATCAGTATATTCACTAGCAAGCTTTGTTTCTGGTAATTTCAGAAACTCCTCTAGAGTTAGAGATGCAGGTTTCGCAACAGTCATACCTCTTATCGTTATGAAATCGGTTGGGTCTAGTTTAGCAATTATTGTATTTTTTATTGATATGGCGCTGGTCACGAAAGTCAAGACAGAAAAAAGGGGGGTGGGCTTTGCCCACCCCCCTTTTTTCTGTCCTAACCTGTATGGATAAAGCTATACATTGACAGGCTAAACCAACAAAAAAGAGGTCTTACGACCTCTTAAACATTCAGCAGAGTATTGAATATTGAAAGCTTTAATAGCGACCTTTAGGCTGAGCAGTGTCGATGAGAGACTGCTTCAAGCCTTCAGATAGGCTCAAGTCCCTTTAGCCACTAGGCTAGTCCCGTGTTCATTCCAGGCTTACCCGTTGCCAACTCGACCTTGACGATCTTGCCGCCCATTTTCATAATCCGCTGCTGTTCGCGGAACCAGTTGTCATAGGGAACCAACTTGGTGAAGTAAGTATTTTGCAGTTCACGCTGAGTCCGAATTCGGGTTTGGCTGGGAACGCAAGCAGTGACTTTGAACATCCGCATGGGTCAATTTCTCCTAGATAAGCTTGAGAATTTTTAATCTCAATCAGAACCACAACGCCAAAATTTTTGATTGATATATCAAGTTAATTGCTTGAGGTCTGGAAGTCGAGAGCCAATCTTAAATCGCCACAGCCAGTGATGAAATAGCCATTGACCATCTAACACTCGCTCCAGATCTCCCAGACCTCAATGTGAGTTTGAGTTTTGAGTTTTGAGTTTTAACCAACTCACCACTCATCATTCATAACTCGTAACTGACTAGCTCAAGCCAGAGCTGATGTAGTCGAGGTAAACACCCATTTCTTTACCTGCATCTGCACCAACCAAGCTAGCGGTGACTTCCTTCATTGCTTGGATTGCTTGCACAGTAGCAGCGATGGGTACACCCAGAGAGTTGTAGGTCTCTTTCAAACCGTTCAGCACACGCTCATCCAGGATGGAGGGATCGCCAGCCAACATTGCGTAGGTGCCATAGCGGAGGTAGTAGTCCAAGTCGCGGATGCAAGCAGCATAGCGACGGGTGGTGTACATGTTGCCGCCGGGACGGGTGATGTCAGAGTACAGCAGAGACTTAGCAACTGCTTCTTTGACGATCGCAGAAGCGTTAGCGCTGATGGTGGTTGCCGCACGAACGCGCAGTTCACCAGTTTGGAAGTAAGCCTTGAGCTTTTCTAGGGCAGCGGTGTCTAGGTACTTGCCCTGAACGTCGGAGGAATTGATAACAGAAGTAATTGCGTCTTGCATGATCTTGATTCCTTAAAAATGGTCATTAAGTGAGGGACAAATGTACCCTTACTGCATTGCGCCAATCACGTAGTCGAAGTAGGAGCCTGCTTCAGAAGCATCCTCGCCAGACATCATGGAGGTTGCCGCGTTCTTCATTGCCCGCACACCTTCTGCCACAGCTTCGATGGGGGTGCCCAGAGACTTGTACATCTCGCGCACGCCAACGATACCGATTTCTTCGATGGGGGTGACATCACCAGCAACAATGCCGTAGGTCACGAGACGCAGGTAGTAGTCGAGGTCACGCAGGCAGGTAGCAGTCATCTCTTCACCGTAAGCGTTTCCACCAGGAGAAACAACGTCAGGGCGCTTTTGGAAAAGCTGGTCGCCTGCTTGCTTCACGATGCGCTCACGAGACTCGGTCAAAACTTGAGCAATCCGTAGACGGCGCTCACCAGAAGTAACAAAGCCCTTGATCCGATCTAGCTCACCAGGGCTGAGATAGCGTGCCTCAGCATCGGCATTCACGATTGACTTCGTGACAATACTCATTGATGGATTCCTCCGAAAAGCAAAATGTAACCGGATGTGTTTAAACCAACGTTCATGATTGAACGACTTAAGCCTTGAAACAAAGAGCCTCCAGGTTGAGCAGCTTTTGACCACTGCCTGGATGTGCATTTTTCACTCTACCCTAAGAGGCTTGGTTACGCTTTAACGCGATCGCCCTCTTAAAAGTTCAGGCTCAAGTTGCGGTACCGCAAATATTTTCGGGCATAGGGTTCACATTCTTAGTGGACTCGCAATATTTTGTAATATTCACACTCATGTTTACTCTCGCTGGATCTTCGGGCATTTTGGCAGAATAAACATTAAGAAAAATTGCAATGCTTTGAGCAAAAGAGAGGGAGGGGCGATCGCCCTTCCCTCTCCCAACCAATTTCGAAAATTTCTCAGCACAAAATCTTGGCTGTCCTTCAGTTCTACAGCCAAGCTCAAATTTATGTCCAATTCAGACTTACATGGAAATGTTATGAATTGCCCACGCAAACCCAACAAAGTGCTTCTTGATACAAGAAGTCAGAGGGGTTAGCCCTATGCTGCATTCAATCGAGTCACAAGGTCGAGTCACCACCACTTGATGACGACTGGGGCACCCGGAAGGAGTGCCCCTTTTTGCGGTTTATTTGCGACTCAAAGCACAGATGGGTTTAGGAAGCCTATTCACCTGTAGGAGTGTTTTTGAAACACCCCTACAAGATTTAAGCTCCTCTAGCTAGACTGCCCTGTCAGGTAAGAAGGCGACAGGTCAGACCAAGACTGCTTCACCAAGTCCGCATCTGCCTTGACGCTACCAATGTAGTTGCCAGCTGGCAGCGAGGGGAAGCGCTTGTAAGGCACTACATCCTCGCCAAAGTAGCGGGCATACTCAGGGCTATCCACCATCGCCTCAACTGCCGCCTTCAAACCTTGGTCAGCCAACAACTTGTTGTACTGGCGGATTTCAGACTGAGTTGCTGGCGCACGTCCCAGTAAGTGACGGAACAGGAATTCAATCACCTTGGTGTTGGGGTAGGGCGTGTAAAAACGACGACGGTAGATGTCAGAGCTAGCCAAAGTGCGAACAAATTCGCGCACTGAGATTTCGCTATTGCGGAGTTTGCTCTCCAGGTCAGAGCGGCGGAACTCTCCCGGCACCTGTCCGCTAAACACATCCAACACTTGACAGTAGATGGAGTTAATCACCAGCATCGTTTCGTCCTGACCCATACCAGGATTCATCCGATAGATGCGAGCTGGCTTACGGCGAGATGTACCAACACCCACCTCAACCGACTGACCATCACCATTGGTAAATGAGCGACCCAGTTCAATGAACTTAGGCTTGCTCAAGTCCATCTTACGAGCCTGAATTGCCATATCCGCCATAGCTAGCCCCATCAGCGGCAGCTTGGTGTTGTCCATGCGGGACTTGACTGGCTCAAAGCTGGGCACCACCAGGTCATCATTTTGCTTGGTGAGTTGGTTATACAACCGCTCTGTGTTGGGGAAATTCGCTGCAGGCAAGGTGGGGAAGCGACGGTAAGGCACCGTATCTTCGCCAAATACCTGAGCATATTCCATGCTGTTGACCATCGCCCCAATAAAGCCCTTCAGCCCGGACGATGCCAAAATTTGGTTATACTTGCGAATCTCTGCCTGATCTTGAGGCGCACGTCCAAGGAAGTGCTTGGTACCCAATTCGATCACTTTGGTGTTGGGATAGGGCGTATAGAACTGCTTAAGGTACAGGTCAGAAATGCCCAGCCCTTCAATAAACTCCTTCACGTTGATTTCGTTGTTTCCGAGCTTACTTTCTAGCTCAGAGAAATCATTCTTGAGGATGTAGGGTTCAATATCGCGCTCAAAGACTTGCCGATAAGCAGCACGAACCACCGTCTGCAACTGAGTTTTATCTTCAGTGCTAGTGAGTTTGAACTGTTTAGTCTGTTCACGCCGCTTGTTGACCCCTTGCAGAGAGCGGAACTGGACATCAGGTTCAGAGCGGTTTTCCTTGACTTGACCCAATTCTACAAAGCGAGGTGTTTCTTCCTGATCAACTCGCAGTCCTTTCTCATTGATGCTGCCAACTCGGTTAGTTCGTAGTGCCAGACCGCCAGGAGTGAGGTAGCGCTCGTAGGGAACCGTGTCTTCACCAAAGGTTTCATTGTACTCAAGGCTGTCAATGATCTCATCTACAACCGCATAGAAACCTTTCTTGGAGGCGATATCGAAGTATTTGTTAATTTCCTGGCGTCCGTAGGTTGGGCGACCCAAGAGACGACGGTGGATGTATTCGATCGCCTTGGTCACATACAGCGAAGTCCAATAGAGCTTACGGAATAGGTCAGACTTGGCAAGCTGACGGACAAACTCACGGACTGTAGTCTCGCCATTCTCTAGCTTGATCTCAGAAACCTTGAGTCGCTGCCCTTCATAGACATCACGCCCAAATACCTGAAGGTAAGCCGCCCGAATGACAGCTTGAGTCGAGCTCTCCGAGAATTTAACGCTGATGCCCTGCGTGTTGGTTGTGCGTCTGCCCGTTTGGAGCCCAGTAAAGCTAGGAATCTGGTCATACTTGAACACCTTTGGACCCAACGAACCAGGTGCAACACCTCTAGCGCCAGGATTGCTCAACTGGTTGTTGATACCTGCACCCCGGTTAATCAAAATCCGGCGAGTATCTTTGCCAAAAGGCGCGGGGTTACTGCTGGGATTCTTAGTTTCTTTGGGGAAGATTGCGCCAAATTGAATCTCCAACGGATCGTTGCCAGAACCATAGGGGTGCTGATCAGGCAGAGGCTGCTCGTAAGCAGCAAAGGTAGTAATAAACTGAGGTACTTTGCGGAAAGGAGCACTGTACTTAAACAGGTCTTGCTGAGGACCCCAGTTGCGGCACTCTTGTGCCTCTTGACCTAGACCACGCAGGTAAGGGACGGTTTCCTCACCGAAGTAGTCAGCGTATTCTTTGGAATCAACTAGCGCATCTACAAGAGCAGACAGACCACCGTTGGAAACGATGGAGAAGTACTTCTGCACTTCCTCGCGGGAGCTAGGTCCACGACCGAGGACATGACGGAATGCCAGTTCTAAAGCGCGGCTGTTGATATAGGGTTCAAAAAAGTTTTTACGATAAAGCGGCGATTTAGCAAGGCGACGAATAAACTCCTTCATGGAGATTTCGCCGTTTTTCACCTTTGATTCCAAATCAGAAATGGAGAGTGAATAGGCGCGGGTGATATCGCGCTCAAACACCTGACGATAGGCAGCTTTGACGACATCATTCTTCTCGGTGGAAGAAAGGCCCGGCTTCATGGCGTACTTAGGCCGACGCTCGGCAGCGTTGAAGTAAATCTGCGGCAGCTCTAAGCCTTGCAAGTCACCAGAAGGACGCTGACGCAGTTTGTTAGAGGGGGTTGGCGCTCTAAATTCAGTGATCAGAACGTCAAAGTATTGGCTGACGATCGCTTCTGCATCACTGTCTTTGCGGAAGTAGCCGACCGCAGCCTGCTTCATCTCTTGCAGTGCGACAATCGTAGCTTCGCCAGAGCAAGCATTCTCGATAATCTCCCGCAAACCTCGGACGTTTACCGAGATGATGTTGGGGTCGCCTGCAACGATCGCATAAGTGACATAGCGTAAGAACCAGCTTAAATCGCGCAGAGACTTCTGCATGTTGCTGGGACCATAGCGAGCCACGTTGATAGGACGGAATCCGGCTGGGGTTGGACCGCCGCCTGAGGCGCTAAAGAGCGATCGCAATCCTTCTAGAAAACCGCCCCGGCTTTCCACATAGGTCGCGGTTCCCAGTTCCATTGCCCGTTTTACGTCCAGCCCTGCTTCTGCGGTGGCAAAGCTTTCTACAGGAATTCTGGGCTTTTCCAGATAAGCCATCGGGGAGCCACCGACGAAGATGCGGTTGGCAGCGCGCGAGACGATTAGCTCTGAGTTTTGCGTGATCGTTTGGGCAATATCCAGGCGCTTAATTCCTGAACTGAAATAGCTAGACAATTCACCCAGTTCTCCTCGCCCCAAGAAGCGATCTTGCTGTTCAGCCTGAGAAATTGTTGAAACGGGTAGGGTTTGGTATAGCTGCGGACGCGCAACAGAGCTTCCACCACTTGCCTTTACACTCATTGGATTTCAAAAGCTCCCTATCAATTGGATTGCATGTAATTACATGAGACCTGCCCAAAGCCCGATTGGATGAATATTTGTCGGGTGAATAATTCCAGATTGCTCTTGCATCAAGCGGCTTCCGGTCAAAAATCCACCAACGGCTGCCCAGGGTCAACTCGATCAGTTTTTAGATTAAAACGTTTCGGGGTTACAACATCGCTTTATTAAAAAGTGTGTAGCATTCCCAAAGGAGATTGCGTAGTCATTACAAAGGCAATCATAGAGGATCGCGGTAAGGAAGCTGAGAAAAAATTTAAGTTCTGTTACTTTCTCAAAACCAAGAATTTGCAAAACTCCTGAAAGTAACTTGATGGGCTGTACAAAATTGCTGCCCGACAACCTTATGAGTAGAACATTCGGTAAACTCTAGGTTGCTGCAATTTTGTCCATTATGTTAGATTCTCAGCCCTCCTCTCAACTACCTGCTCAAACTGCCTCTCAGACCGTGAGTGCTGCCGTTGCAAAACTTTATGACACTTACCCCTTTCCACCAGAGCCATTGCTCGACGCTCCACCTCCAGGCTTTAACTGGCGCTGGGATTGGTTAGCCGCTTACAACTTTTGCACCGGACAAAAGCCCATTAAGCAAAACATTCGCATTCTGGACGCGGGCTGTGGAACAGGAGTAGGTACGGAGTATCTGGTTCACCTTAACCCTTCAGCACAGGTGGTAGGAATTGACCTGAGTGCGGGTGCACTGGCAGTGGCAAAAGAGCGCTGTCAAAAGTCGGGCGTTGCAGCAGCAAATTCTGAAACTAACAGAGTTGAGTTTCACCATCTCAGTCTCTATGATGCTGACCAACTTAAAGGTGAGTTTGACCTGATTAACTGCGTCGGTGTGCTGCACCATTTGCCTGACCCAATTCGTGGAATTCAGTCTCTCGCTAAGAAACTGGCTCCCGGTGGGCTGATGCACATTTTTGTCTATGGCGAATTGGGCCGCTGGGAAATCAAGCTGATGCAGCAGGCGATCGCCCTCCTCCAAGGAAACCAGCGAGGTGACTACCGGGACGGCGTACAGCTTGGGCGAAAAATCTTCTCAGCACTGCCCGAAAACAATCGATTGGTCAAGCGGGAACAAGAGCGCTGGTCACTCGAAAATCAGCGAGATGAATGCTTTGCTGACATGTACGTGCATCCCCAAGAAATCGACTACAACATTGACACCTTATTCGAGCTAATCGATGCGTCTGGGCTGGAGTTCATCGGCTTTTCTAATCCTCGCGTCTGGAATCTAGAGCGGCTATTGGGCAAAGTGCCGGACTTGCTGGAGCGATCGCAAGGTTTGAGCGATCGCCAACTCTATCGCCTCATCGAACTGCTCGACCCGGAAACCATTACTCACTACGAATTTTTCTTAGGGCGGAACCCTTTACCTAAAAACGACTGGTCATCTGATCAGGCAGTTTTAGCCGCCATTCCAGAACGGAGCCCATGTATGGACGGGTGGGATAGCCGCTGTTTGTTTAATTATGATTACCAGATCATTAATCTGGCTGAAAATGAATGGCAGTTTCTTAAGGCTTGCGATCGCAACGCAGAGCAAGCTGAACAGCAAACTGTAGAACAGATTTTAGCCGAAGTGAATTTGGGAATAGAGGGGGTGCGATCGCTACTCAGTCAGCAGTTAATTTTGCTTACTCCTGCTTGAGGATTTTTCTAGCCTTGCGTAGAAGATCGACGGAGTAATAGGGGAACAGTAGGACAACGAAGCAAACTCTCCTTCACCTGCCCTCGGCTTTGCGAGAAGTTCACATAAATCAAAACAAAAACTGTATATCTTGATACTTTTTCTGAGAGGGCTTCATTACAATTAGTGAAACTACGGTTTTACGCAATCACAACGCAATTAACAGTAGAGGTCATTTATGGCAGAACTCACTTGTACTGTTCCTATTCCTCAAACCCCTCAAGAGTTGGAGCAGGCAATCCGCTATTACAGGACGAATGACTTAAGTAAAAACGATTTATTTTGCCACTGGCAGGCAATTCGTGATGCTTCCCTGGAGCAGCGTCTCCCGGAACCAGAAACAGTAGAAGTAGCAGGAGATGACAGCTACTAGAAGCTGCTAGAAAGGATCGCTAGCCACTTAGCTTCGTCATAATCACAAAACTTAATACTCATTCCAAGAATTCGGACTACAGATGAAAGGGCACCCGCTCCAATCTGTAGTCCATTTTCATTGGAATGGTGTCGTGCAGCGAGCAAAAGCCCTTGATAGAAGCAATGCTATTTCGAACCAAAGCATAATGACTTTACGAGCTTTGATTTTGCGAATCTCGATTCATTGCTCCGGTGCCGATCGCCCCCACCCAAATTGTCACTAGCAAAATGCCAATTGCTTGAGCTTTGTCTTGTAACGCTTCTTGAATCAGCAGCCAGCCCAGCAGTGTTGTGAAAACGGGACCACTTGCGCTAATGATGGCAGCCTGGGCCGCGCCAACTCTGCGAATGCCGATGTTGTTGAGCAAAAAGCCTGCGATCGCCGTGAGTGCCAAAACAACGGTGCTTGCCCACAACCGTGACCACATCGTGGCATTGACAACAATTCTTAAGCTGGGCAGCCTAGCTGTTAGCCAGGGAATGAACGCGATCGCCCCAACCGTCAAGCTAGCCAGGAGCAGCATTATTACAAATACGCCGAGAGTAAAAGGCACCGGGTGTAGCCGAAAGCGCCGAGTGCAGATCTGAGTCAGAATTGTGTACGCCGCAAAGACAACTCCCGCAAGAGCTGCCATCGTTGCGCCCAGCCAGACCTTATCTGTTGATTGTTCAGAACCGGGAATGGTGAGCAAACACCCGGCATAGATGGTGCCGACTGCTAAAGTTAGTAGGAAAGTGGGGCGATCGCCAAAACACCACCAGGCAAATAAAACGGTAACGGTCGGGTAGATAAAAAAGAGCGTTGTAGCAATTCCAGCAGGAATTACACTCAACGCCGTAAACATCAGTGGCAGGGACAAAAATAGCAAAAAACCGCTAGCTAAAACGCCCCCGATCAGGGCCGGGTTGCGCTCATTCAGTCGATTCTGGATATCCTTCCACAGTGGCGGATAAATCCAGGTGCCAATTCCAAATGCCATTAGTGGCACCACCACCACCATCCGCATCAGCAAAATGAGCAGCAAGTTGCCCACACTCGATTCAACAAATCCACCAAAGCTGATTCCCAGCACGGTTTGTTGACTCAACACGATTCTGACAACAATGTTTTGAAATGACAGTATTAGTGAGGATAGCAAGACGATGGCAGCGCCCTGTAGGTGAGGCGATCGCCCCCATCTATTCCAACCTTGAACAATTTGAACTAAAGTTTGAAGCTTATTCTTGGACTGCATGAGTAGCACCTGCAAAAGCAACAAACTTTGCGCTGCAATGGGGCAACTCCCAGCAACCCAATGCTGACGAGTGCAGACCATAAACAGGCAAAGTCCTACATACTAGCAAGACCACCCATAAATAAGACACACTAAGCTATAAATGTAGGTCATTCCACATAGGTGAGTGAATTGTGGGACGGACACAAACTTATAAAGATGTCAGTCTAGAACGTAGTCTAAAGCCCTCTAAAGCATTCCAAAAAGCTCATTTTTGGAATGCTTTAGAAAGGTCCAAATTCTCTATTTTAGGGAGTTTTGAGGACCACAAGGATTCGGCAGCGAAACCAGTAAAAGCTTTAAAGCACAGCCTGAGCTTCTGGACCGGAGCGATCGCAGCCACATTTGTGCTTTGTCATGGAACTGCTGAGGCGATCGCCACCGAACTGTCCCAACCTAACCTGGTTACAACAGAGTCGGGTAATCCAAACAGTGCGCCCCTACAGATCACACTGGAAAACTATCCCTCTTTTAATAGTCAGCGCCTCGACCAGCAATTGAGATTGTATGCCGATCATCTAAACACATTTGGCGTACCAGATATTCTCATTGTTGGCAGTTCTCGTGCTTTGCAAGGCGTTGACCCAGTGGCGCTGCAACAAGCTCTAACGGCACAGGGCTACCCGGAGCCCAATGTATTTAACTTCAGTATTAATGGGGCAACGGCTCAGGTAATTAGTGTGCTGCTGCGGCAAATTTTGACACCCGATCAATTGCCCCAACTGATTGTTTGGGCGGATGGCTCACGCGCGTTTAACAGCGGTCGAGCAGATATTACCTACAGCGGAATTTTGACATCCGAAGGCTACCGGGTTTTAGAGACTGGGGTTCGCCCCATTCGGTCACCGCAGCCACAGAGCTCTCTCACAGCAGAGTGCCTCAGTACACCGCTCACCAATTACGCAAGTTGCGATCGCCCCTCCACTTCTGCTAATCTGCTTGACCTGCCGCCGATCTACCCGATTCTGCCGGAAGTAGTGAGCGATCGCCCTACTAGTGACTTGGACTCGACAGGTTTTCAGCCTGTTGCGGATCGGTTTAATCCAACTACTTACTATCGAGAATTTCCTAGAGTTGCGGGACAATATGACAGCAACTACATTCCCTTTGAGCTAGGTGGGGAACAGCAAGAAGCGACAATAGCGATCGCTAACTTCGCCCAGGCTCAACAAATTCCGCTCATCTTTGTCAACCTGCCCCTGACGCGCGACTATCTCGACCCTGCCCGCCAAACCTATGAAGACCAGTTTCGGCAGCACATGCAGCAGTTAGCGGCGAGAGCAGGATTTATTTTTCACGATCTCAGTCAGCAGCAAGAGCTAATGCAAAACGAGTATTTCGCTGATCCCAGTCATCTCAACCGCTATGGTGCGAGTGCCGTTGCGGATCAGCTTGCTGCTGATCCGACGATTCCCTGGGCATTCCTGCTATCGGTTGGGGTAGGGACGGCAGATGCAGACGGGACAGAGGCAATTTATGAGTGAAGACTCACAAGAGCAACGTTACCAGTGGCTACGGCAAACTCAAGCTTGGATTGTCGATTGGCTAATTCGCATTCCAACGTCGCTTGAAGTGCTTTTCCTGATTGGGATGATTCGTCTATTTGACTTGACCCCAATCGGCAGAGCATTTTTGGAATGGTTGAGTATCAGGAGTTTCCTCGAAATCATCGAGGGAATCAGTGTACTGGTAGCAGTATTTATCTACATCAAAGAAACTCCAGAACGGCAAAAGCGATCGCATTACGAAGCCTGGAAAGTCATTGATGCAGCCTATGGCAGAAAAAACAGCTATGCCCGCATTCAAGCACTACAAGACCTGAACGAAGATGGCATCAGTCTCAAAGGGCTAGACATGCCCAGAGCGGAGTTGCGTGAAATTAATTTGAGAAAGGCAAACTTGCTAGGGGCTAACTTTCAAAAAGCTGACTTGCTTGAAGCGAACCTTTACAAAGCTGATTTGAGAGCTGCTAATTTGCAACGATCCAATTTGCAGCGGGCGAACTTGAAAAAAGCTGACTTGCGAGCAGCAAATCTGTTAGAGGCAAATCTACTCGGAGCTGATTTCCAGGAAGCAAACCTCAAGGGGGCTGAGCTTCAGGGCGCAAAATTGCGGGCAGTAAACTTTAAGGATGCAAGCTTGTTGGGAGCAAATCTGCTCAATGCAGACCTACGAATTGCTGAGCACCTTACCCTGACGCAAGTTAAAGCTGCCCGTAACTGGGAACAAGCACTTTATGATGATGACTTTGCGCTTCAGCTAGAGCTAACCCCTGCCGCACCTTCTACCCAAATTACTCAACTTTAGGGGGTCTTAGCCTTCTAGACCAATTCATCCTGAACGTTATAGTTTTTAGTTGTTAACAGTGTTGGATGCTTGCTTGAAACTATTAATACATCTCAATGTGGTGAATTGAAGTTGAGGCGATCGCTAAATCTGTTAAACAGGGTTGAACTTTTTGAAGTATCAAAGCGCATTTGAAACAGCGAGTTATCATGTGAAATTAAGTAACTCAAGGTTTCAATCAGACAAGCAAACCTCGGTGATATTTCGCTTTTGCAGGACGCTTCTGGCTACTAGGCTAGGCTTAGTGGTCTGAACTGGATGGTCTTCAGCTAGGCATCTAACCACTCCACTGTTTGATACGCAATCAGTTTGAGCGCGATCGACTCGATCCGTTCAATTCGACCTGGCTCTTTACTAAGTTTCAAAGTTTTCCAGTCCTCAAAACATTAACCTTTCAGTTACACCCCTTTCCATCTAAGAATCTACCTGATGATTAAACGGACCTGAGTGATATAAACGAAGGAAACCGTTAATCCGCCTGTTGTAGGGTGCAGCCAAGCCCGGTTGCTATGAGGTTCAGCAAAGCTGGTGAAATTTAGCAAAGCTTTCAACCTGCAAGGTTCTCAGATTGACGGAGCATTGTAGTTATGTATTTCGCTGAATTTGCCTTTGCGGGTACCACAGAGTTGGCTAGTCAACTCCTGATTCAAGCCCCCTCTAAAGTCGCTGCAAGTGACTTTGCTCAAGAATACGCTTCCAATTGGGGAGTTGAGCTATTTTCGCTGACTCCCGCCACAGAAAAGCAGGTCAGGCTCTATAGCCTTTTGAGTAAGCCAGTTGAGGTCTAAGGTTTAGCGGTACTCGCCCTCTTCCATGTCAGTACGAATAGCGAAGGTGAGTACCGTTTCGTCTACCCCTTTGAGCTCCAAGGGGCTACCTTTTGTGATTACGTGCTCTTCTAAATAATCTGCTACAGCAGCTGATACCAAAATGCTATCTGGACCTGCGGCTTCTTGAATCCGAGCGGCAATGTTGACGCTTGGACCGATCGCCGTGTAGTCTGCCCGTTCCACTCCACCAAACATGCCAACAACAGCTGTTCCCTGATGGATGCCACAGCGGAACTGGACGCGGCTAATGCCTTGAGTTTGCCAACGTTCGTTGAGTTTAGAGAGGGAGCGGTACATCTGCTGAGCAGCAGCGATCGCCCGTCTGACCTGCTCGTTTGGCGTAATTTCCTCCGGTGCGCCAAAGATGGCCAGAATTGCATCCCCCATGAACTTGTCAACAGTACCACCGTGGTCAAAGATGGCATGAGTCATCTCAGTCAGATATTCGTTTAAGAGTTCGGCAACTCGGCGCGATCGCAGCGTGTTCGACAACTGGGTAAAGCCAATAATGTCGCTAAACAAAACTGTGATCAGCCTTGGCTCTGGACGCAGATCAAGTGCTAGTTCACCGCGAGAAGCTTTTTCTACCAGCGAGGTAGGCAAAAACCGACGCAGCACTGATTCTGTTAAGTAGGAGTTGAGTTCTGCTACCCGTCGCTCATTAGCTTTCAGCGCTAGTAGATTACGAACTTCCGCCAACAATTCTCGACGGTTGAAGGGTTTTGACAAATACGCATCTGCGCCCTGTTCAGCCCCCTCGATGCGCGTGTCTTCGTCTGCTTTGGCAGTCAGCAACACAATTGGAGTACCTTTCAGGGCTTCGTCCTGACGGATCATTTGAATCATTTCCAGCCCTGATACCAGTGGCATCATCAAGTCTGTGACGATCAGGTAGGGACGCTGCGTCTGCGCCAGCTGGAAGCCTTCTGCCCCATTCCGCGCCGTTTGCACGAGATAGCCTGCTTGTTGCAGGATGCCAGCGACATAGTTCCGCAGGTCGGCATTGTCGTCTACAACCAAAACTTGAGCGGCATTTATCGGAGCTAGATCTGAACTGCCTGACGGTAATAGCTCGACCGGGTGGGAACCGTTGGGCAGATGGACGAGTGCTCCGCCTTCAGAAAAATCTGACTCAATGTCAGCCAACTCGACCGCAGCGCGAACAGGCTCTATCTCAGCCGGAATTTCAATTACCTGATTTAGCGGCAGATGGGCGATCCCAGTTTGCAGCCAGACGGTAAAGGTAGTGCCTTTGCCATAATCTGACTCGACCCAGACTTTGCCGCCATGTAGCTCGACCAGTTCCTTGACCAGCGCCAAGCCTAAGCCGCTGCCTTCATGACTGCGATTGGTAGAACCGTCTGCCTGATGAAATCGCTCAAACAGGTGGGGAAGCTGATCAGCACGAATGCCAACGCCTGTATCTTTAACTTTGAGTAAGCAGTGACTACCTGCGGACTGTAGCACCACGTCGATGCTGCCACCCGCAGCGGTGAACTTCATGGCGTTAGACAAAAGGTTGTAAAGGACCTTGTCGAACTTCTCTAAGTCCAGGTAAATGGACGGGCACTCAGACAAGTGAGTTGAGAGGGTAATCTGCTTGCGATCGCAATACGGTCGAAAGGTCTCCACAACCTGTGTGATGAAGTCCATCAGATTGCAGGGGCGAAAACTAGGCTGCATTCGACCTGCGTCTAGCCGCTGCAAGTCGAGCAGTTGGTTGACCAGCCGCAGCAGGCGGCGCGAGTTTCGCAGGGCAATGACAGACTGGTCGTAAGATATCCCCTCCTGCTGAGCGACGGCTGTTTCCAACGGACCAATCGTTAAGGTCAGCGGGGTGCGAAATTCGTGGGAAACATTCTGGAAAAATTCGGTTTTCTGCCGATCTAGCTCCATCAGTTGCTCAGCTTGCTGGCGAGTTTTTTGATAGAGCCGCGACTGCTGCACGGCGATCGCTGCCTGCGCCGCCACAGCCTGAGCTAGCTCAATTTCAGAGGTTTCCCACTTGCGTGGCTCCTGTATCTGACGCAGAGAAATACTGCCAATGATCTTGCCGTTATAGAGCAGTGGGACGACGAGTAGAGCACGAGCAGGCGATCGCAGCGGCACATCCAGCACGTTCATTTCTGGATATTGGCTCAAGTCATCAATGATGACTGGCTCTTGTGTGGTTAGCAAAAGCTGCAACACCGGATTTCCCTCAATCGGCACGAGTGACTGGGGCAAATGATGCCGATGGGGCGAACTGCCTTCCTCAACGAAGGGGGTAGCAGATGGGCTGATGGATGAGTTGACAGAAGGCTCAAACCCGTTTTTGGAATGATTAGAAGATTTTTGTTGAGTCGGAAGATTGTCAGAAGTTAACCAACCGTTCCAGTTTCGCTCTTCCATCGCAGGCAACAGGGCGATCGCTTGACTGGGTATCTCAATATCTTGACTGGCATCATGCAGCCCAACACACTGGACAAATTCGTCCTCCTCAGTCCAGAGTGACAAAGCACAGCCATCGGCATGAAGTGCCTGTCCCAGCTTTTGAGTAATTGCCGCGAAAATCTCCTGCGGGTCAAGGCTAGAGCGAATCGCTGCCGTAATCGTGTTGACCAGTGCTTCTCGCTTAGCCAGTGCCCTGACCTGTTCATAGGCTCGTGCCTGTGACAGCGCCAATGCAGCCTGGTCTGCGACCATCACCACCAACTGCACCTCATCACCTTGCCAAATGCGAGAATAGCTGCACTGATGGAGTGCCAACACTGCCATTAGCTCTTGCTGACAAATTAGCGGAATTACCAAGCTAGAACGAATTTGAGCCGTTTTATACGACTGCTGGCAGCGATCGTCAATTGCCTCATCACGAGGTGATTGCATATCTGCCTGAGCATCGTTCATCACATGAACTTCTCGCGTTTCCCAGAGCGTATTTGCCAGGTTGTCTAAATTCCAGGAATCGGAAGTAGCTGCAGTCAATTCGGGGGGACGCGCCGTGTAAACAAATAGCTCATCACTGACGCGATCGTCATGAAATGGACGCAGGATACAGCAGTCCACCTCAAACATGTGACCCACCGTTTCCACAATGGTTTGAAGAATCTGCCGATAGCTCAGGGCACTGCGAATCGTGTTGGTCACTGCATTGAGCAGCGACTCTTGCCGCAGCGTGCGACAAAGCTCTTGAGTACGAGTTTTTAGAACATTGTGCGTATCGACTGCCTGACGCACGACGACTTTAAGCTCTTCATCGTCCCAAGGCTTAGTGACATACTTAAACACCTTGCCAGAGTTGATTGCTTCTACCAAATCTTCGACATCGGTGTAGCCTGTTAAGATAATTCGAATAATATCTGGGTACTGAGTGGCAGTAAGGCTAAGAAACTCAGTTCCACTCATTGAAGGCATCCGTTGGTCAGAAATAATGACAGCAACGTCTCCTTCCTTCGCGAGAATCTCCAGCGCCACAGGCCCACTCTCCGCTCTCAGCACCTTAAACTCACGGTGAAAAGTACGGTAAAGCAGATCTAGATTATCTGGCTCGTCATCAACGACCAGAATTTTAGGCTTACTGTGATCTATAGATATCATGCACCGTCCTGCTTCAAGGGCAGTTAAGTTAATAGGAATGGACGGGGTTGGGACAAGGTTTTGGATGTGTTACTGAACTTATCGACAAAAGGCAACGCGAAATCCTGATCTAGAATCTTGTCCATCTTTCGGTTATCTCGCGGTTAAATGTAGCTTTGAACCTGGAGATAGCGATCGCAACCTGAAAAGCATCCTAGCGTTCCCTTAGGATTTCAGCCTCACCTGTAGATACCCCTACCCAAATATTACCGCTGTGCGCGAGCCTAACCGTAAAGCCGCACCCTAAACTGCACCCTTCTAAAACCTATCCAATTCTACTCAAGCAAACAAAACTGTGCTTCTACACTTATTGTGCCTTGAGTGTTAGGAGAAAGTCTGTGGCAAAAGCTGCTAATTTTTCAGGCAGTTAAGCCAGGAACAGGTTTGAGCTGATTAACCATAGGTAGAGCTGATTAACCTTTGGCTAACTAGAAATTGCCTTCATTGCAGCAGCGTTAATTAACATTACTTCAAGACATAAAAACTTGCAAAATTTATTGTTGTAAAAATTATCTAAACAGTTTTCAACCCTGACCAACTTGAGATCTAGCCCCAAAATGTGAGTTGCCATTCTCTTAATACAATTCATACTGGGGAGTCTCAGGATTAAAATGAGAGGACATTCTATCTCTTAAGCGCAAAGCGCTAGTGTCCTTATCTCAACACAGGTGTTTTATCATCCTTGGTATTCAATCAATGGGAGTCTAGCGATCGCCCAAATGCCGCTCCAGTTTTAGTCCGAACGGCGCGGCAACAAGATCTAAACCGCCTTGCAGACGTACTTTCCAGTAGCTTTCACATAAAAGAAGGTGTAATCGGCTGGATTTATCCACTGTTTCGCATGGGCATTTATGAAGACCTGCGAAACCGCTTGCGGACAAAAACTGACCACTATGTTTGCCTTGTTGCAATCAATCAAGCTACCCCACAAGCGTCAAGCTACCCGCTAGGAGAGGAAAACTTAGTGGGAACGGTTGAAATGGGATTACGCACCCAATCGTTTTGGCAACCTCGCAGCCATGCCTACCTGTACGTGTCTAACCTGGCTGTACAGCGCGAATATCGAAGACAAGGGGTCGCTCAACAATTGCTTTTGACCTGCGAACGGGTCGCTTTGGAATGGGGTTTTCAGGAACTATATCTACACGTGTTGGAAAATAACTTTCAGGCACGACGGCTCTATCGTAAGGCTGGCTACCAAATTAAACATGCTGAATCCAGCCTGAGCCACTGGTTTCTCGGACAACCCAGACAGATCCTCATGTATAAGCATCTGGGTGAATGAGCTAAGGACTATATGCGGGATCGTAGAGATGGCTTTTATGGTCGCTGTAAAGGCGACCGCTTCTCTGCTAGAGAACTCAACTTAAACGCTCCCCTGTAGTTGCGTTCCTACAAAGCAGAGGCGAATGGTTGTTGACCCTTGAAAGAAGCTGGGCAATGTACGCGAGATCAAGACAGTAAGGATTGATAGGCGACTTCAACTCTTTGAGACTGGTCAGCAATAGTTGCTTCTAGCGATCGCAGTCTTGCCAGTTCTGCATCTCGATTGATTTCACGAGTTTCTTTTTGTTGCAGCAGATTGTCCAGTTCTGCCTTGCGCGACTGAATGTCTTCATCGATTCGCTTGGCGACTTCTCGGTCATAGCTATCAAAGCACTCCTGCACGGCACTGTAGATGGGCTGCCACTGCTCTTGAGCAATTTGGGGCAAGTGTTTGACCAGTTCTTTTTTGATTGCTTTGGCAAACTGTTTACGTGCATCATTTGCCTGAAGTGCCCCAACCCCTAATCCAGCTAACAGAATACCAAAAGGACCCAAAATTGGCGCAAATAGCAGTGTAATTCCCCAAGTTGCAACAAGATTCAGCAAGATGCTTTTGAAATCAAACCCTGTAGCTGCTAGGGCTGCTCCAGCAAGATTGCCTCCCGCCAACGAGAAAAGGCCCATCGCCCATTTCGCCCAACCAGGAGTAGTGTCGTCCTCCCCCGATAGGTTCAGTCGAGTTTGAATGTCCTGTCCTGTGAGCTTTTCAGTAATTTGATCGGTTACTCCGGTGTAAGATGCGCCATGTCTTGCGGCACTCTGGGACAGTTCAGCGAAGGCTGACTCCAGATCTTTCTCGGCGGTGAGCGTCCAGGCAAAAAATTTGTCGTTGACGTACTGCTGAAACCCCTGCTGGGCAGAGCGATTGAACTGCTCTCGTTTGCTTTCGCTAAAGAAATCTAGAAACTGTAGGTCTGAGGGCTGGTAGCGCAAAAAGTCCTGCTCAAAGGTATTTTCTAGACTAAGCACATAGGTACGGAAGGAGTCGGCGATCGCCCTTGCTTTGCGATCGCGCATTCGTCGAATCTCATCGCAAAACTCATCTCGAATTTGGCTCAGTTTAGTGAATTCTGGCTCTACAGAGCTAATTCGCTGTTTCAACTCCTCTACATCTTGACCGAGGAGGGGAATGCGCCGTTCGACGGCTTGTTGAACTCGGAGGTTAGCCTGACGAGACAACGTTCTGGACTGGCGAAATTCAGCGATCGCCCGCTCTTGCGTCAGAAAAGTATTGAGCGCGCCCATGAATTCTGGAAAGCCTGTGCCCTCCAGTGAAGCGGAGGCATCCTTAATTCGTCGTCGCAGCGCTTGTATGGCGGAAACTTCAAACACCCGCTCATCATAAGTGTCCTGCCCGTCTACCTGGCAGTAATCCACCAGATTAGTGTGAAAGACTTTTCGCAGTTTGCTCTCTGCTTCTTCAAGTTCTTCTGAATCGTCGGAATCAATCAGTCCTTCCTTTACCTGATCCCAAGCGTTAATCAAGAAGAAAACCGACAGACCGCGATCTTTGATGTAGTTCTCTAGATAACGGCGTTCTGCTAGGGTGCAAGGCTGTGATGCCCGTAGGACAAATAGAATAGCATGGCAATTGTTGATGTAGCCAAGCGACAGTTCATTTCGAGCTTCGGTATCGTTTAATCCCGGACTATCAACAATTTCAACACCTTTTTCTAGTAACGGCAGCGGATATTCCACGACTGCGTGACTAACATCAGGAAATGCCTGCTGTTGCTGTTGTTCTAGCTGTTTTGCTTCTTGGGGATCAATTGTGTAACGCTGCTTAAACAGCTTGAAATCAATTTGCTCTGGTGGCTTGCCGTCATTAAAGTGAACCGTGACTCGTCTCTCAGCACCAAATTTAAGAATCGTTAGCAGCGCAGTACAGGGATTCACGTCACTAGGCAGCAGGTTTTCGCCAATCAGCGCATTGAGAAATGTGCTTTTACCTCGTTTCATGTCGCCCAGAATGAGCAGTCGAAATGCACCCTGACGTAAATTCTTTCCGGCAATGCCAATATCTGCAATCTCTTGGTCTAAACCCAACTTGCCAGAGGCTTCTGCAGCTGCAGACTCTGCGGTTGTGAGCGTTTCAGAAATGGTTTCTAAATAATCGGCAATTTCTTGACGCACTTTGAAAATTCGGTCAAGGTCTTGCAAAAAATTATGCGTTTCGACTTTGTAGCTCATGTTAATCGTTCTCAAAAAAGATCTTGTAAGCCAACCAAACAATTCCGATTACGATAAATGTGCCTGCTAGCCAACTCGCAATTTGAATGCCAATAACTACCAACACCACGATTCCGATAAATTTGGCGACGTTCTCTAGCTTTCTGTAGAAGCGCTTGAGGAAATTGAGCGGTTGAGCGTGGGGTGCAGCATTCTTGAGCTGAGCGTGACGTGAAGATTGCTGTTGACTAATTTCTGCTTCTAACTCCCGCAAACGAACTGCTAACTCACGGTCGCGCAACTCTTGCTCCCACTGCTGAAGTTGCTGTCTTTTATCAGAATTCATAGATGTCTGTTAGGGTGTCGGCGAAAATTCTGGGTGAATGTTCTACGACTTTAGCCTTCCCAACTTGGTACTGCCTAGGATATGAGTCTTTACTGTACAGGGGTGTAAGGGCGTGGCGTTCGGCAGATAGACCTCGGAATGAAGCGAGAATTTTTGCCCGAATGCTACGCCCCTAGGCAATTTGGACTACAGGTTAGATTGCTCAAATTTCTACTAGAGCTTGCTTTTGGCGATCGCCCCTACCTTTCCCTTCACCGCACTCAGATAGTCTGCTGGAGCTAGTAGAATCATCGTGCCGCGAACGCCTGCTGAGACGGCAACCTGGTCAAATAGCTCAACCGTCTCATCGATATACACGGGATAGTCTTTTTTGCAGGCTAAAGCGGTAACGCCACCCCGAATGTAGCCTGTGAGGGGCTGTACTTCTTTAAGGGCAACGGTGTCTACTTTGCGATCGCCCGTTAACTTCGCTAGTGCTTTCAAATCAAGCTGATCGCTACCAGGAATTACGGCAAGGCAAACTCCCTGGCGATCGCCTCTGGCAACAAGGGTTTTGAAAACTTGCTCAGGCGGTAGTCCAATTTTCTCAGCGGCTCGTTCGGCTGCTAGATCTTCTGGATCAACTTCGTAACTCCGGAGTTCATAGGCAATGCCTAAATTGTCCAGAATCCGTACTGCATTAGTTTTCATAGAAGGTGGAGCTTAGGGATAGAAGCTGAGTTGCGGTAAACCCAGTGTCTCTTTCCAGCCCATCATCAGGTTAAGGCACTGAATTGCCTGACCTGCCTGACCTTTCATTAAGTTGTCGATCGCCGACATGACGATGATGCGATCGGTACGCGGATCGACTTCAATACCGATATAGCAGAGGTTGGTGCCGCAGGCCCATTTGGTTTGGGGATAGGTGCCACTCGGCAAGACTTTTACCCAGGGGGAAGCCCGATAAAAAGCCTGGTAGATGGTAATTAGATCGTCTGTTACCAATCCAGGATCGCGCAGCGTTGCGTAGACCGTTGCCAGCAGACCGCGCACCATTGGGATCAGGTGGGGCGTAAACTGCACCATGACCTCGTGACCTGCCAGGGCGCTACAAACCTGCTCAATTTCAGGGGTGTGGCGGTGTCGCGCTACGCCATAGGCGCTGATGGAGTTATCAGCCTCTGCTAGGAGCAAATGTGTCTTTGCCTGCCGCCCACCGCCAGAGGTACCTGTTTTGGCATCAATTACAGCCGTTTCAGGAACAACTAACCCTTGCTTCATTAAAGGTGAGAGGGCTAACAGACTAGCAGTGACATGACAACCAGGACAGCCAACGAGTTGAGCTTCGGCGATGCGATCGCGATAAATCTCAGGCAACCCATAGACAGCGGTTTCCGCCACTGTCTGATCGGTGCGGTCGCCTCCATACCAGGCGCGATAGGTTTCCAGGTCGTCAAATCGGTAGTCTGCTGAGAGATCTAGCACCTTGCAGCCTTTTTGCAGCAGTGTCGGAGCCATCTTGTAGGCTAATCCATTGGGCAAGGAGAGAAAAACGACTTCGCAGCGATCGCCAATCGTCTCCAGATCAGGTGCCTCGACCGTCAAATTTACCCGATGTCCCAGGTGCGGATAAAGGTCAGCAAAAGATTTTCCGGCGCTGCTTTCACCGCCCAGATAAACTAGCTCAACTTCTGGGTGCTCAACTAGCAGCCGCACCAGTTGCACTCCACCGTAGCCTGACGCTCCTACAATCCCAACTGGCACGCGCCTGGAATCACCCATGATGTCTAAAGCTCTTACTTAAAAGGTTTTTCTAGAAGCGCAGTAATTCTAACTTGATCACTGTGTCTCTAAATGCAGCATTGTAGTACTAAAATCAGGTTTTCGGGGGATGGTTACAATTGTCTCTGTCTGCTCGTGATCACCGCTGATTCAACTCTTCAACCAAACGGGCTAGAATTGGATTAACGAACTTCAGAAAAGTTTACGTCGTTATCTATTGGGAATTTCCTGTGGAATCGCTACATCCGTCAGGTTTTGAATTTGACTCAATCGAGGCTGCCCTGGTTGACCTAAAAGCAGGCAAGTCCATTGTGGTAGTGGATGACGAGAACCGAGAGAATGAAGGCGATTTAATCTGTGCGGCTCAGTTTGCCACGCCAGATATGATCAACTTCATGGCGGTTGAGGCCAGAGGGCTAATCTGCCTGGCAATGACGGGCGATCGCCTGGATCAGCTCGATTTGCCGCTAATGGTCAGTGGCAGAAGTTTTGAAGATAGTAACGAGCAAACTGCTTTTACCGTCAGCATCGATGCAGCGCTACATCTGGGTGTGACAACTGGAATCTCAGCTGAGGATCGAGCTAGAACGATTCAGGTAACGCTCAACCCTGAAACAAAGCCGGGTGACTTGCGCCGACCGGGACATATCTTTCCACTCAGGGCAAAAGAAGGGGGAGTGCTAAAACGGGCAGGGCACACCGAAGCCGGCGTAGATTTGTCCAGGTTGGCAGGGCTGTATCCGGCTGGGGTAATTTGCGAAATCCAAAATCCCGATGGCTCGATGGCGCGACTACCAGAGCTAATCGAATACGCCAAATTTCATCGTCTAAAAATCATCAGCATTGCTGATCTGATCAGCTATCGGCTCCAACATGAGCGGTTTGTCCAACGAGAAACAATTGCTGATTTACCGAGTGAGTTTGGCAAGTTTAAGATTTACGGCTACCGAAACCTGTTGGACAACTCAGAACATGTGGCGATCGTTAAAGGCGATCCCGAGACTTTCAAGGATCATTCTGTGATGGTGCGGGTTCACTCCGAGTGTCTGACGGGAGACGCGCTGGGTTCGCTGCGGTGCGACTGCCGAATGCAGCTTCAGGCTGCTCTCAAAATGATTGAATCTGCTGGGGCAGGCGTAGTGGTTTACCTGCGGCAGGAGGGACGGGGAATTGGGCTGGTAAACAAGCTCAAGGCTTACTCGTTACAAGATTTGGGTTTAGATACGGTGGAAGCAAACCAGCGGCTAGGTTTTCCTGCTGACCAGCGCAACTACGGTATCGGTGCCCAGATTCTTAACGATGTGGGAGTTCAGCAGTTTCGCCTGATCACCAACAATCCGCGCAAAATAGCGGGTTTAAAGGGTTACGGGCTGGAAATGGTGGACCGAGTGCCGCTGCTAATTGAGACAACTTCCCACAACTCAGTTTACCTAGCGACCAAAGCTGAGAAGTTAGGACATTTGCTGCTGCAAACCTTCTTGGTGACAGTGGCAATTCAGTGGCAAGATGATTTGCGATCGCCCACTGAGCGCTATGAGCGACTAGAAAAGCTGCGCTACATGGCAAGAAGCCACGACTTAATTTTGCAGGAAGAGGCACGTCCAGTGGCGATCGCCCTCTTCGGCAAATCTTCTCTCACCTTCCATTTGGGATTTGATCAGCCTAGTGTTGCTGCGCCTGACTGGTATCAAGACGCAGGACATCCTTATGTGCGGGCGATCGCTGAAATTCTTGACAACCTAGCGACTTGGCAATCTGTCCAGCAGCTAGAGTTCTTGATTTCTCCAGGTGGCGACCCGATGACTACGTTGCAGATACAGCTAGACCGGCAAATTTTCCGGTTAGACCAAGAACCAACGGCTGATTCAGTTAAGCCTTCGTCAATCTGCGATCGCCTGGAAACTCAGCGGGTCTACGTCTTTTCTAGCCACGCACCCAACAATTGAAAGATAGAGTGAAAAAGCACAGGGGGCATTGCCCCCTGTGCTTTTTCACTCTATGGCAGTCAGCCTTGAAGAAACCCAGCGTCCCGCTATTCACTCAGCCAGCTAACGGATCAAGCAGCTTCAGCTTCTGCTTTCTTCTGGAGAAGTTGAACGATTGAAGCCTTTTCTAACAACCCAACCAGCACGCCATTGTCGCGAATTACAACTAGGGCAGGAAGCTTCTTCTCCTCCAGCAATCCAATCACTTCTAGCAGCGGCTTGTCTGAGGGCACAGTGTTAACTTGGTCAATGGGCTGCATCAGTTCCTTCACCTGCACGTCCCACCAGTCGTTAGTTGGAATGGTTTTCATGCTATCAACAGAAATTTCACCCACCAACTGACCGTTTTCGTCGGTTACTAGAAACTTTTGCCAGTTCTTTTCGTTGCCAATGATGTAGCCATTCGCAAACTCTCTAAGAGAACTGCTAGCTGACACAATAGGGCTGTCGGGATCAACTGCGTCTCCAGCAGTCAGCCCACTCAGCTTTTCCTGAACAGTTGCAGACTGAGCCGATCGCCCTGCATTCTGCAACAAGAACCAGCCGATCAGCAGCGTCCAAATGCTGCCCACGCTGCTCAGTCCCAAAACTGAGAGAATTCCTAGCGCAACTCCAACCCAACCAAAAAATTGACCGACGCGGCTCGCGAATGCTACTCCCTTATAAGGCTTGCCTGTAATCTTCCAGACTATTGCTTTAAGGACGTTACCCCCATCCAACGGCAAGCCGGGGATCAAGTTGAATACACCTAAAGCAAGGTTGATATAGGAGAGAAGCGCCACGATTGCAGTTAAAGCATTCGGTAGGTCTAGTAGCAAGTTGACTGCTGTGAACAACCCAAAGAGGACAAAGCTGACTAGGGGTCCGGCAATCGCTACCTTAAAGGAACCCTCGGGAGTCTTTGACTCTTCTCCCAAGCTGGCAAGTCCACCAAAGATAAACAGAGTAATCGATTTCACCTCGATTCCCTGAGCCATTGCCACAAAACTATGTCCCAGTTCGTGCGCCAGAACAGAGGCAAACAGCAACAGAGCCGTCACAAGCCCCAATCCCCAGGCAGTAACACCTAACTCAGGAAACTGAGCCACTAGACCACTGCCGTAGCTCCAGGTAACTAAACCTAAAACGAGGAACCACGACGGGTTGACGTAAAAAGGAATTCCAAATAAATTGCCGACTCTTAAATTGCCGTTCATACCATTACCTTTGAACTAGGCGAATAAGCGCGCTTTTCTCAATCTTTCCATAGATGATCGTAACGAAATATAAATAATCCTTAAATCCATCAACTGATGTAATGTCCGTCCTAATCAGTTCGGTCAAGAGATAGAAATAGCCAAAACGTCTAGAAGCAGCTTGAACTGAATCTGTCCTCCTGGATGTGTTCCCTGGTGTTACGGATAATGGGAAGATGATAATTTAAGCCCACACTAAGCAGCCGGAATAGGAAGATTATGGCTCAAATTGAATTCTCTAGAGGAGTGATCGAAGAGGTCATTCCTGATGTTCGTTTGACTCGTGCAAAAGATGGCACAAACGGTACGGCCACGTTTTATTTTCAAAATCCTAAAGCTCTGGCAAATGACAGTACTACTGAAATTACCGGGATGTATCTGATTGACGAAGAGGGCGAGTTATCAACAAAAGAAGTAAAAGCAAAGTTTGTCAACGGACAACCTGAAGCCCTTGAGGCGATTTATATCATGAGAAGCGCAGAGGATTGGGAGCGCTTCATGCGCTTTATGAATCGATATGCCGAAGAGAATGGGCTAGGGTTTAACAAATCCTGATTTTGCAAGCACTATGGCTGTTCCCCATCCTGATCCCCGTCCGATTGCAATTGGCTGTGCTGTAATCACGGTCAGCGACACTCGTTCCCCTGAGACTGATCGCAGCGGTCAGCTAATTCAAGAGTTACTTCAGGCTGCCGGACATCCTCTTATTCAGTACGTCATTGTTAAAGACGAACCGGAGCAGATTCAGCAACAGCTTAAGGCACTTTGTTTACGGGACGATTTGGAGGCTGTAATCTTAAACGGTGGTACCGGGATCGCACCACGGGATACAACTTACGATGCGATCGAGCGTTTGCTTGAAAAGGTTTTGCCTGGTTTTGGCGAACTCTTTCGCTGGCTGAGCTATCAAGAAATTGGCTCTAGGGCGATCGCCTCACGAGCAGTTGCTGGAGTTTATCGTTCTAAGCTAATTTTTTCCTTACCGGGTTCTAGCGGTGCAGTTAAGCTGGCAGTTGAGCGGCTGATTTTGCCAGAAATTGTCCATCTGGTCCAACAGCTTAATCCTGAAATCGGAAAGTAGCACTAGAGATTGCTGGATTTATGGCAATTGTCCTAACAGTTACTCCTTTTCTACTAAAAGATTCAGAGATGCATCCCTAAATCTTTTAGCACTTAATCTTCAACTGGGAAAAAAGTAAATGAAAAATGGGGAAGGATTTAACCTTCCCCATTTTTTGATTCAGCACTGATACCTGCGTTTTATTGGGGCGAATTCATCCGCTCTTGCCCAATGCTAATTGGTTGAACGGGCTGCTGATTTCGATTAGCTACGATGTCAGGCTGTAGAGCAGCGATCGCTCCTGCATACTGGGGATCAGCGTCCGTTGTCGCCAACAGCGTGGGTGTAGAAGCTAGCCTTTGCCGCTGTGAATCGGTCAAGTTGATCTCAACATCAGGCGTAATTCCGCGATGGCTAATATCGGTGCCAGCAGGGGTGTAATAGTGAGCAATGGTAACAGCCAAACCAGCACCGTTTTCCAGGGCGTGAACCGATTGCACTAACGCCTTTCCAAAGGTTTGGCTACCGACAACGGTTGCTCTACGATTGTCCATCAATGCGCCCGTGAGAATCTCGCTGGAACTAGCAGAGTTGTTATCTACCAGCACAGCCAAGGGCAGTTCAGTGAGAGCGGTGTGATTAGCGCTCGTTTCTCGGCTAGCTCCATTGCGATCGACCGTTCGCACAATGTCTCCAGCCTCAATCCACATCCGAGAAATGTCGATGCTGGATTGCAGCAAACCACCCGGATTACCTCGTAAATCTAAAACGAATCCTTCTGCACCCTGGTTTGATAAATCCCGAATGGCGCGACGCATCTGGTCGGCCGCGTGGCTGCTAAACTCGCCTAGGCGAATATAGCCAATCTTAGTGTTTCCTTCCTGACGCAAACTGTAGCGAACCGTGGGCAACTCAATTCGGGCACGGGTCAGCGGAATGTCAAAGGCTTCAGAACCGCTGCGGCTAACTCGCAGAGTAATTTCGGTACCTGCTTCACCCCGAATCAAGCGAGAGGCATCTTCTACTGACATGCCACTGGTAGATCTGCCATCGATCGCCAAAATGCGATCGCCAGTTCTGATCCCCGCTGCGGAAGCAGGAGAATTTTGTAGGGGTTCAACGACCGTTAACGCATTCGTTTCTGAATTAAGCTCAAGCCGAATGCCGACTCCAGACAATTCTCCTGATGTTTGGCGAGTCAATGCCCGATACTGTTCAGGGTCCATAAAGCGAGTGTATGGATCTTCCAATCGCTCTAACGCATCCCGTAATGCCTCATAGGCTTCCTGCTCAGAGGCGTAGTCAGCACTTAGCAGATCTTGACGCACCGCCTGCCAATCAACCTGATTGAAGCTGGGATCGACATATTCCTGATAAACGATTTGCCACGCTTCATCCAATACTGCTTTGGGACTGTCTTGTAGAGAAGCTTGGACAGAAGGGCTAAACGTTGGACTGAGAAGTGAAAGGGTTGTTGTTGTCGCGATCGCCCCACTGAATAGGGCTGTATGCAGCAAGTTGGAGAGCCAGGAAGATTGATGCATTGAAGGGTATAGGACTAGGGTTGGATACAGGGTTTAAGTCAGACAGCAGGGTTCACGAAATGCACCGGCAAAAGCAGGTAGGGAACAAAAATTAGAGAGACAAAAGGAGCAGATAGGTAGTCAGAGCGAAGAAGCAGTAGCACCAAAAACTGAAGGATCACTGGAACCATCAAACTGTGAGGCTATTGCTGGACTAGCAATTATTTAACCTTTTAATTCGATTTAGCCTATTCAACTGTTTACAAAGTCACTGGACTGTAGAGATTGCAGACTGACATGGAGCTCCTAAAGTTAGAGCAACAAGTTTTACCTGGTTAATGCTTAGGTAATCTGTTGGGGGCGATCGCTAGGTCTTCTGAGCAGTTGGGGCAAAACTTCAGACATCTCCCTAAAGGCGTGCTTTTCAGCATACTCAAGCAGTTTAGTCAGGCTGTGTCAATCGTGTGACAGTTTTGTTTGGTGTCCTTAAATATTCAATGTCCTTAGGCAGGTTGGCGTTTTTAAGATAAAGCATCTTGAATAAAAAGCTTTTAATACTAAGAACTTGTGAAGCTGAGTTAAAGCAATGATGCTTCGCTGATTATTTCTCGCTAATTTAACCCCTTCTCCTCGACTAATCTGAAAAATCGTGAACAAAATTTACTAAATGCTGTTTTGATGTTGGACTTTCAATGCCAAAAGCCAAACGCTCGAAAGTGGGTCAGTCTTCTTTTCCTCATTCAAAAAAACGTTCCTGGCATAGAAAAATTGCCCATCACCCAATTCGTACTGCACTAGTAGGACTGGGACTGTTGTTTTGCAGTTGGCTGTTAGTGAATTTGATTACTTTACGTTCGGCTGCAACTGCCCCCATTGATGCCTACCTCGTTCTTGGAGGCAGCATTCAACGAGAAATCTATGCGGCAGAACTTACAAAACAGCATCCTGAAATACCGATTTTGATCTCTACTGGCTCTAAAGATCCATGCATCTGGCTAATTTTTCAACGCGCTAATGCTCCTATGGATCAGGTTTGGATAGAAGATTGTGCTCAGTCCACGTTTGGTAACTTTTATTTCGGCACACCCATTTTGCAGCAGTGGAACGTCCATAAAGTTGGGTTGATTACGTCTGGAAGTCATCTGCCTAGAGCAAAGTGGTTGGCTCAAATCTTGCTAGGAGCACACGGAATTTGGGTCGAGCCAGAAATTGTTACAGAGCAGGGTGTTCCAGGAAATCAAGAATCCTGGACGAAAACGGGGTTAGACGTAGGAAGAAGTTTAGTCTGGGCGATCGCCGGACAGTTCTACCAACCTAAATGTTCAGGAGTGCGATCGCTTTCCTCTGTAGACATCAATAGCTGGCGACAAGAAGGCTTTCGCTGTGAACATCAGGGCAATTTAGAAGGAAGTTAGAAGATCCTCAATCCAGGTTCTTAATCCAAAGAGTTTCTTAAATGTCAAGGATATGTTTTGAGAATGCAACAATTGAACGGCTGTGCCTTTGGTGAGAAACTTCCGATACCAGTCTGTGTCACAATGAAAGCGGTTTTGCCAACTCAGTGAAGAAAGTTGAAGTAGGCGTGAGTCATGGAATTCATATATCAGTATGCGTGGCTGATCCCAGTGTTGCCTTTAGCAGGGGCAATGTTAATCGGAATGGGCTTAGTCTCGTATGGCAAGACAGTTAATAAGTTTCGGCAGGGTAGTTCTGTATTCATCGTCTCCCTGATTGGGGCAGCGATGGTTTTCTCCTTTGCCCTGCTGTGGAGCCAAATTCAGGGACATCCCCCTTATAACCGGATTATCGAGTGGGCAGCCGCTGGAGATTTTCACTTGACGATGGGCTATACCATCGATCATTTGACTTCTCTGATGCTGGTAATTGTGACAACGGTAGCTTTTCTGGTGATGATCTACACCGATGGCTACATGGCACATGATCCTGGCTATGTTCGCTTCTATGCTTATTTGAGTTTGTTTAGCTCCTCAATGTTAGGGCTGGTCATTAGCCCCAACCTGGTACAGGTCTATATCTTCTGGGAACTGGTGGGTATGTGTTCTTACCTGCTGATCGGTTTCTGGTATGACCGCAAGGCGGCTGCGGATGCTTGTCAGAAGGCGTTTGTAACTAACCGTGTCGGTGACTTTGGCTTGTTGCTAGGTATTTTGGCGCTGTACTGGGCTACAGGTAGCTTTGAGTTTAACGAGATTGGCGATCGCCTCCAGGAACTCGTTCAATCTGGATCCCTCAGTGTGGGTCTAGCTAGCCTTTTTGCTATCCTGGTTTTCCTTGGTCCTGTTGCAAAGTCAGCTCAGTTTCCACTGCATGTCTGGCTACCTGACGCGATGGAAGGCCCTACTCCAATTTCGGCGCTAATCCACGCTGCAACGATGGTCGCCGCTGGAGTATTTTTGATTGCGCGGATGTTTCCGCTATTCGAGGGCTTGCCCGACGCAATGAATATCATTGCCTGGACGGGAGCTTTCACCGCATTTTTGGGAGCCAGCATCGCGATTACCCAGAATGACATCAAGAAGGGACTTGCCTACTCCACAATGTCTCAGTTGGGCTACATGGTGATGGCGATGGGCGCTGGTGCTTATGGCGCTGGGTTGTTTCACCTGATGACTCACGCTTACTTCAAGGCAATGCTATTTCTTGGCTCTGGCTCGGTGATTCACGGCATGGAGTCTGTCGTGGGGCATGATCCCGTGTTTGCTCAGGACATGCGTTTGATGGGCGGCTTGCGGAAGTACATGCCTGCGACAGCAATTACCTTCTTGATTGGCACGCTAGCAATCTCTGGAATTCCGCCATTTGCTGGTTTTTGGTCAAAGGATGAAATTTTAGGTTCTACCTTTGAGGTGAACCCAATCCTCTGGGCGATTGGTTGGCTAACGGCTGGAATCACGGCGTTCTACATGTTCCGCATGTACTTCATGACCTTTGAAGGTGAGTTTCGCGGCAAGAACGATAGCATCAAAAATCAGCTTAAGAATGAGCAGCTTCAGCGTTTAGGACTAGCCTTTGGCCCTGGCGCAATGAACTCTAAAGAGTTGACGACGGATGTGCCTGAGCTACACGACCATGAAGCGCATGAAGGACATCACAGCGATACTCCTCATGAGTCACCCGCTACAATGACGCTGCCGCTAATCTTGTTGGCGATTCCCTCGATCTTAATTGGTCTAGTGGGAACGCCTTTCGCTAACTACTTTGAAGCGTTTATCCACCCACCGGGAGAAGAAGCGATCGCCGGATTTCCTCCTCTCGAAATTCCAGCCGAGTTTGAATGGACCGAATTCCTGGTCATGGGCGGTAGCTCAGTGGGGATCGCGCTAATCGGGATCACGCTGGCTTCGCTGATGTATCTGTCCTTCAAGATTGATCCAGGAGCGATTGCCAAAACGATTCAGCCGCTCTACAACCTATCACTGAATAAGTGGTATATCGACGACATCTACAATGCTGTGTTCGTCAAAGGCAGCCGCCGTTTGGCAAGACAGGTTCTAGAAGTAGACGTGCGAATTGTCGATGGTATTGTCAACCTGGCCGGCCTCGTCACCCTGATTACAGGCGAAGGCCTAAAATATCTGGAAAATGGACGGGCACAGTTCTATGCCCTGATAGTATTTGGAGCAGTTCTGGGCTTAGTTCTGATCTCCGGTATTACCTAAACCCTCATCTCCCAACCCAAATCCTATCGCTGATAAAAAACTGAGCTAATGGATACTGCCAATTTTCCCTGGCTTACCACGATCATTTTGCTTCCTGTAGTTGCCTCCTTGCTGGTGCCCTTGATCCCAGATAAGGATGGCAAAACAGTTCGCTGGTATGCCCTAATTGTTGGACTAATCGACTTTGCAATCATTTCTTACGCTTTTTACACGCAATACGACCTCTCCGATCCGGGGATGCAGCTGGTTGAAAGCTATGCCTGGGTTCCTTCCCTCGACCTGAACTGGTCGGTTGGGGCAGATGGCTTGTCAATGCCGCTAATTTTGCTGACTGGGTTCATTTCTACGCTGGCAATTTTGGCATCTTGGCCTGTAACGCTAAAGCCGAAGCTGTTTTACTTCCTGATGCTGGCAATGTATGGCGGTCAGATCGCTGTCTTTGCGGTGCAGGATATGCTGCTTTTCTTCCTAGTTTGGGAGCTAGAACTCGTTCCGGTTTATTTTTTGCTCTCGATCTGGGGCGGCAAAAAACGCTTATATGCGGCAACCAAGTTCATCCTTTACACGGCTGGTGGTTCGCTGTTTATCCTAATTGCGGCGCTAGCGATGGCGTTTTACGGCGATACTGTCACTTTTGACATGCGATCGCTTATGGCAAAAGACTTCCCCCTCAATTTCCAGCTTCTTGTCTATGCCGGATTTCTGATTGCCTACGCCGTCAAGCTACCGATCTTCCCGCTGCATACCTGGCTACCCGACGCACATGGCGAGGCAACGGCACCTGTTCACATGCTGCTAGCAGGAATTCTGTTGAAAATGGGCGGCTATGCCCTAGTGCGAATGAACGCAGAAATGCTGCCCGGTGCTCACGCTTACTTTGCGCCAATTTTGGTGATCCTAGGCGTGGTGAACATCATTTATGCAGCTCTCACATCGTTTGCCCAACGCAACCTGAAGCGTAAGATTGCCTATTCTTCTATTTCCCATATGGGCTTCGTGCTGATTGGGATTGCATCGTTCACCGATTTGGGGTTGAGCGGTGCAGTGTTGCAGATGGTGTCGCATGGCTTGATTGGAGCGAGTCTGTTCTTCCTAGTTGGAGCAACTTATGACCGGACGCACACCCTGATCCTGGATGAGATGGGTGGTGTAGGAAAGCAGATGCCGAAGATTTTCGCCATGTTTACCACTTGCTCTCTCGCTTCTCTGGCGCTACCGGGAATGAGCGGGTTTGTTGCGGAACTGATGGTATTTGTAGGTTTTGCGACGAGTGATGCTTACAGCGTGACTTTTAAGGTTCTGGTAGTCTTCCTAGCAGCAGTGGGTGTCATTCTCACGCCAATTTATCTGCTGTCCATGCTGCGGGAGATCTTCTTCGGTCCAGAAAACAAGGAGTTGACTTCTCACGAAGTTTTGGTTGATGCAGAGCCGCGTGAGGTGTTTATCATTGCTTGTTTGCTGATCCCAATTATTGGCATTGGTTTTTATCCAAAGCTGCTGACTCAGGTTTATGATTCTAAAACGATTCAGCTTACTGCTCGTTTGCGGGATTCAGTCCCGACTCTGGCTGAGCAAGCTCAGGTAAGAGAACCGTTGGCGGCTCAAATATTTCGGGCTCCGGCGATCGCTAAATAATACAACGTCAATTCGTTGAGTAAAGAGGAAAGGCAAGTCCTTTCCTCTTTTTTTGTCCTCAATTTGTAGCGCAGCAACCACTTGAAACAGCGATCGCCCAAGATTCCTTTAGCCGTGTCTTGGAATTGGTCAAGACTCTTCAGCTATGTCCATTCGCTAACTAGAAATTTTGCCTCAGCGCCCGCTAATATCTGCAGCAACATTTTGGTGAAGGCGTTTGTGTTTGGGGCATTTTTATTGTCAACTTTTTCCTCCCGCTGGTAATGTTCCAGGAATTGGGGATCGCCTGATTCGGTAGAACAGCTCTACTCGCGCCTGCCACTGCTGCCAGTAGTCCAGCAGTGCCTCTGCACTGAACCGGAATACTTCCGCGGGTTGTCCTGAAATCGCGACGACTAATAGCGCACTTCTCAGCTTTAAGTCCTGTTCTGGGTAGCAATGGTTTGCTGCCCCGCAGTAAGCGGCTAGCTGTAATGGGCCGTCGTGTAGCCGCTCGACTGAACCTTTGGGCTTGTCGGCAGTTTTCCAATCACAAACACAAGGCTCGCCTTGATAGCTAGCGATGCAGTCTACCTTCCCGGCGTAGCCCAAGTCATAGTGAAACACAGAGCTCTCAACCAGCCGCACGTCCTCAATATCTACCAGAACGGGTTGTAAACTTTCCCAGTAGGGCTGGGCGGTTTCTGGGCAATCGCTTTCCTCTCCCAGGAGATAGTTCTTAATTTGCTTGTGGGTGAGCGTTCCCCGGCGGCTGGCAGTGCTAGCGACACGGTTGGCTTCGGTAGTGCCCAAACGCGATCGCCACTGTGCCAGTGCTTCCCGGTCAGCTTGAGGTTTGGTGACGTTGAGAATAGTAGTAACGCTGGGCAAGCGTACTCCGTGGCTATCGACAAAGTAACTTTGCCCGCCTTCACGGACGGACTTAGCACGGTAAGTCGGGAGCAGGCGGAGGGTGGGCATTAGGGATTAGAGGTTGGGTGGGGGTTAGAGGTTGGGGAAAACTTCGCTGATGAAGACGCGGGTGGCTGGGCCGGTCATGTAGAGGCGCTCGTCGGAGGCTGACCATTCGATTTCGAGGCAACCACCAGGTAGCTCAACGGTGGCGCGGCGATCGCACTTTTCATTCAACACTGCCGCAACCAGTGAGGCACAGGCTCCCGTACCGCAAGCTAGAGTAATTCCAGCTCCACGTTCCCAGACGCGCATTTTCAAGTAGTCGGGGCGAACAACCTCGATGAATTCGGTATTAATTCGCTTAGGAAAGACGGGATGATGCTCAAACTGGGGTCCGAGCTGCTCTAGAGGTACAGCCGCTACGTCTTCAACAAAGGTGATGCAATGGGGATTGCCCATGCTGACACAGGTGACTTGCCAGGTTTGACCAGCGACTTCTAACGGCTGGTCAATGACCTTCTGGTCAGCAGCAGCCAGCGTGGTGGGAATTTCTCCAGCAAGCAGCTGAGGCAACCCCATATCAACGGTAATCTGCCCGTTGGCTTCTAGTTTGGGAGTTATAACTCCGCCTAGCGTGTGAATTTTAAAGGCAGGCTTGGAAGAACCGCTATCAGCAATTTCCAGGTCGGATAGAAACCTCGCTAGACAGCGAATGCCATTGCCGCACATTTCTGGCTCAGAGCCATCGCAGTTAAAGATTCGCATAGTGTAGTCGGTGCCGTCTTGTCCAGGCAGCGCAAAAATTACGCCGTCTGCGCCGATGCCAAAGTGGCGATCGCACCATTTCACCGCCTGCTCTGGTGTCAATACAGGGTCTACCTGATGACGATTATCAATCAGAATAAAGTCGTTACCCAGTCCGTGATACTTAGTAAATTCGATGGTCATACTTCTCTCCATGCCCTGATCAATTATTAGCGATATTAGAAAACTACGATGACGATGAGCGACTTTTTACCCATCCAGGAATTGCAGTGCAGGATTGCTATGGCACCCATCCGCCGTTCGCTGTAAGCTGAATCTGTGAGTTCTATAGCAGTTTTGGTGAGGGGTGTAGTCTTTTTGGTTCGTCGTAGTCACCAACGACCATGACCGATAGCTAACCTCCACCGACCTAAATTCTTATGGTAGAAATGATGGCAAACGAGTTAGAGACTGGGCTTCCTAGCATTCGGCAAATTCAAACCTTAATTCGAGAAGAGCGAGAAATTGAACTGAAGCTGGTTACAGATGATCTGATTGTGGGAAAGTTGCGCTGGCAAGACCAGCACTGTATTTGCCTGATGGATCAGTACGACCAGCCGACGATTGTTTGGCGGCAAGCAATCGTTTATATGAAGCCAAAGTTTTAATTGTTGGGTTCGCGTAGGCTATCGAGCGGCAAATATTCCTGAAGAGTTTCTCCGACTTGCACCTTAACGGTGGGAATCTGGAGATTGGGCAAAGGCATTTGTGAACTAATCACCTGCTGCACCCTCATCAGACTAGTGACGGTGCCGCAGAGGAGGAGACGATCGCCCGCTTGCAGATCCGCAGAGCCATCAGGAAAGCGCAGAAATTTGCCTTCCCGCCGAATCGCCTGTACCTGCACCTCGTATTCGCGACTGAGGTTAAGGTCAGAGAGGGTCTTGCCAGCGATTGGGCTATTTGCGGACAGCATGACCCATTGGCAGGACAACGCCTTGGTTGGAACGGGCATTTCTCCTTTTGCCAGTTCGTCAAATGCCCCTAACTCATCTGATTCGCCTACAACTAAAAGGCGATCGCCCGGTTTCAGTGCTGTTTGAGAGTCAGGATAGTCTAACTCTTCCCCTTCAGCCCGACGAATTGCCATCAGACTCACACCAGTCAGACGACGCAAATCGGCTTCTTCTAGGGTCATTCCCGTCAAAGGAGAATCTTGAGGCAGGGTGTACCACTTGTTGCTCATATCCTGAGCCGCAACCCGCAGATCTCGTGCCACCTCTTTGGATGACCGTTCTGGACGAAAATCGAGGTAGTGACTGTCACGAATTTGCTCGACCTCTCGCTGAATAAACGGCAGCGGTAAGCCCATCGTCACCAACAGGTGAGTCGAAAGTTCTAAACTGGCTTCAAACTCCGGCTGTACGACCTCTCTAGCTCCCAGTTGGTACAGTAGCTCGATGTCTTTGTCTTGATAGGCGCGGACGACTACATCCAGATCCGGTGCTAATTCTAGCGATCGCTTCAGACACAAGCGAGTACTCATTGGGTCAGGGAGAGCGATCGCCATTCCCGATGCCTGATTTACCCCAGCCGTTTCCAGCACATGCAGACTTGCCGCATTGCCATAGACATAGGGAATTCCCGCTTCGCGGAGTTGCTGAATTGCCTGCTCTGACTGATCAACCACCGTTACCGGATAATCATGGTCTTGCAGCAGTCTTACAATATTGCGTCCAACCCGCCCATAGCCACAGACCACCACATGGTTTTGCAGCGGCAATTCTTCTGCCACTTCAAATGCCCGATCTGAACTTTCCATGTAGCGCTTGAGCCAGGGCACCATTTCCGCCCAAACAAATAGCTGCGGCACAAACCGCAGTACAAACGGCGTAACAACCAAAGTTACGGCTGTCGTGCCTAAAATTAGCAGGTAAACCCGTCGTGAAACTAACCCCAACATTTGTCCTTTGCTAGCTAACACAAAGGAAAACTCACCAATTTGAGCTAGTCCCAAACCTACAATGAGTGCAGTTTTCAACGGGTAGCGAAAGGCTTTAACCAGTGGCGTGATAATCAGAAATTTGCCCAGCAGCACCAGTGCCACCAGCCCCAAGATTAGCTCTAGATTATTCCAGAGAAAAACTGGGTCGATCAACATACCGATCGCCGCAAAAAATAGAGTCGCAAAAATATCGCGGATGGGTTCTACATAAGTCAAAGTCTGATCAGCGTACTCAACCTCCGAGATCATCAGTCCGGCGATGAACGCGCCCATCTC
Organism: Oculatella sp. FACHB-28; assembly: GCF_014696015.1. Taxonomy (NCBI): domain Bacteria; kingdom Bacillati; phylum Cyanobacteriota; class Cyanophyceae; order Oculatellales; family Oculatellaceae; genus Oculatella; species Oculatella sp. FACHB-28. Next base: position 259,004 of record NZ_JACJPJ010000045.1, read on the forward strand.
AATCGATAGCCCTAGTGATTCGGTGAGCAGAGCAATGCCCAGACAAAGCGCCACAACGCCTAGCAAAAACAATTCGCGGCTTTCAGTTCGTGCTAGAAATCGCAGTAATGGTGGAATTAGCCAAATTCCGGCAACAACAGCCGCCCCCGCCAATAGCGCAATTTTCAGTAGAGCCAAACCTACCGCTAGTCCGATCTCGTCGTAGGGCCGATCTAACGCAGGCAGCACCGCCAGCATTAAGCCCAGTGCCAAGTCTTGCACAATCAGAATACCCAACATCACGCGCCCGTGAGGAGTTTCGGTTTCGTTGCGCTCCATGAGGCACTTCAGCACGACTGCAGTTGATGAGAGCGACAAAATTGCTCCCAGGAAAACACCCTGTACAGGTGATGTCACCCAACCGATCGCCACCGATAGCAGTGCAGTGATTAGAATGGTCGATAGAATTTGCAGTCCACCACCGCCCAAACTAATTCCCTGAACTTTTTTAAGCTCTGTCAGAGAAAACTCCACACCTAGGGCAAACAGTAGGAATGCAGCGCCAAACTGGGCTAACGTTTCGACTTGAATCAGTTCCTTGACTAGACCCAGACCTGCTGGACCAACGACAACGCCACCAACCAAATACCCAAGCAGCACGGGTTGCTTCAACAGGGAGGCTAGTAAGCCACCCCCTGCTGCTGCCGCTAAAACAATGACCAAATCAACAATCAGCCTGAAGTCTTCTTGCACAGAATTTCCGCGAAGAGAAAATTAAAAAAACTAGGAGGAAGTTTAAGTCTCTTAATCTACAGAATACAGAGTTTTTCTATTTGCTGGGAGACTTGACAAGATAGGGGATCATTCTCTACCAGCGCCTACGATGAAGGACAAATGACAACAAGATTAAAGGTGTTGCCGTTTAACCGCTTGCATTCCCTGAAAGATTAGGGCTGGAGCAACGTCAATCTGGGCAGCAAGATCGGGGAACCGTTGTTGAAGGTGAGCAAAAAGTAGGGCACTGTCCCCGCCCGTGAGGGCGATCGCACTTTCAGGGAATTTCTCTAGCCAGCTTTCAGCAAAATCACGTATCCCTGCTAGAAGGGTGTACAAAATTCCGCTATAAATTGCGTCTGCTGTATGAGTTGCCCAACGGGTAGGAGCAGCAATTTGGCTATCAAGGAGGGGTAGGGCTGCGGTTTGGGTAAGCGATCGCAACTGTAATTGCAATCCAGGCAAAATTGCGCCGCCTACCAGTTGCCCTTCGTTTGCACCAGTAAAGGTTAGAGCGGTTCCGGCATCGATGACGAGCGCGGGCAAATTCCAAATTGTTATGGCTGCCCAGACTGCCAGAGCGCGATCGATTCCTAAGGTGGGATAGGTTCCTCGTAGAGGGATGTGGTCAAGGCAAATTTTCGAAGCTTTAGGGTAAGACTGCCACAAAGTTGTTTGATTAGGGACAACGGAAGCAATTAGTAGAAGCGGCTGTTGACCTAGAAGTGAAGCGAGTTGTGGCGGAACAGCATTTTGCAGATTTTCGGGCAAGTCATTGGAAGGGGAAAAATGCAGCGAGGGAGCGGTTAGGGTGGCGATCGCCTCAATCGACAAATGTGGCGTATCCCAAGTTTGCTTTAGCGCGTCGTCTTCAAACCAGGCCCAATGCAGCCGAGAATTTCCGATCGCCAAAGCTAACCAGGTACTTTCAGACAAACCAGTCACACCCATTCTTGACGTGTCCGCTCTGAGGGACAGAGATTATTCTAGGGCTGCGCTACGACTAATTCAGCATCTGCAATTTGAACATCCTTTGCTGAAGCGACCGGAAAATGCTCCATTGCAGAGTCTAAATGCTTGAGCAAAGTAGATTGAGGCAGTGCACCGTGCAGATGACTCCAGGGCAATACCTGCTCGGTTGACCAGTTTTCGTGAACATAAAAGTCTAAATCGGGGAGTTGCCCTTTTAGCTGCTTGAAAGCACGGCGGTAGCTGCCCAGCGAGTCGCCGTAGTGTCGGGCTAGTTCTAAAAGTTTTGAAAGACGGCGATCGCCCCTTGAAATAAGCGCTTGAATCACCGACCAGCTATAGCTTTCAGGGCGAAAATCAATCCCCTGTGGACGCAACTGCTTTTGCAGCAGTTTTAGCCGCTTTTCTGCTTGTGAATCCACCCCAAACCACTGAAACGGGGTGTGAGACTTGGGCACAAACGTACTACACCCAAAGGTCAACCGCAGTCCCGGAGCCGCCCGTTTTACCGCCCGCAACATTTCTACCGTCTGGTCAAGATCGTCCGGTTCCTCACCGGGAATGCCAGCCATGCCATAGAGCTTCAGCGCACTCAAGCCACCTGCCTTCGCATGGATTGCTGCTTGAGTAATTTCGTCATTGGTGAGCTTCTTGTTAATCAACTGACGCAGACGATCAGAGCCACTTTCAACCGCGATGGTAATGGAGCGAGTGTCATGTTTAACCAGCGTTTCGGCTAGCTTGGGCGTGACGGTGTTGGTGCGGACTGAAGCTAGGCTAAGCCGCACTGAATCATACTGAGGCTGATTGAGATGGTCTAACAGCGCTTCAAACTCGGGATGCTGCGTCACCGAGGCACCGAGTAGCCCCAGGCGATCGGTAACTTTCAAGCCTCGCTCAATCGCCGGAATCAGAGAACCCTCCAAACTGGCAGTGCGGAAGGGCAACGTCAGGTAGCTAGCCAGACAAAAACGGCACATTTCTGGGCAGCTACGCACGACCTCCACCATGTAGATATTTTCCCAGGCGGCTTTTTCCGTTACAACCGTCGAAGCAGAAAGGGTGTTGCCGCGATAAGTTTGCTTCTCGACCTGAGCCGGAATGTCTGACTCCATCGGCTGAATTGAAGCGATCGCCCCCTCTTCGCTGAGATAGCTCACCTCATACAAACTGGGCACATAAATGCCTGGAACCTTGGCCAAGTGCCGGAGTTGAGAGGGGCGATCACTTCCTCTTACTTGCTGATAAGCCGCGATAAAATCACCCAACAGATTTTCGCCATCGCCCAGCAAAATTAGGTCAAAAAAGTCGGCAAAAGGTTCTGGATTTGCCGTCAAAACGGGACCACCACCAAACACTAAAGGATGTTGAGATGAACGTTCTGTTGCCCGAATGGGAATATCCAAAGCTTCTAGTAAACTCAGGACATTACTGTAGTCGAGTTCCCAGGAGAGCGAAAATCCCAAGAGTTCTGGCTGAGCAGGCAGAGGCTCGTGCAGATCAGTAAATAGCCTGCTGACCTGCAAATCAGTTCGAGACGCAAGCGTTGCCCAAACGACCTGATAGCCCAGACTAGTAATGCCTACGCTGTACTCATTCGGAAAAGCAAAAATGGTAGGAATTGCGTCTGCGCTAGGAGTCGCAGGCGTAAACAAGAGGCGTTCGGCAGCAAAGCTGGAATTCACAGGCTGAAAGGCAGTTTGAGGGGCTTCTTCACTCTAAACAATAAACATGCTGCATGAGTGCTTTTGAGCAAGCCAAGACTAAATCAGTAAACAATTGGAACTACTCCACTGACTCTGCTGCTACCTCAAGCGTATCCTTGTCTCCGTAATTTCTAGGAAATTCTTATCTGAGCCAATGGGGAACAATACCACTGCAATTCCGGACATACACTGTGTACTTCCAGCAAGGTTTTATATTAAGAATGAATTGGACTGAGTGAAAATTCAGAGTTTCAGGGTTGACATCGCTTCGAGCTCATCCTCAGGAGTTAAGTGAATTTACGGTCTTTACGATAAGATTCGTCAGCATCGTGCTTTATTTAAGCACCGCCTACTTTTGCTGCAAGGCTAGTTGGTTACCGCCAATGCATGGTAAATCTCTCAATTCTTTGATTCAAGGAGAATTGAGCGGTTTTGCCACAAACTTTAAAGTAAAAGAGAGTAAGTGCGATCGCTGAGGCAAAGGCTTGAAGATTAAGCTAGTTTCTGCTGGCAGTTTTCCTGGACAATAGCTCTCATGGGCTAAAATCACTGTCACAGCAGACAACCGGCTGCACGGATCGCTGGAGTTTAAAGGGCAAGCATTCAACTTTATGGCTAAACTGTCTGGCCATCAGCAAAAAACCTTCGTTCCTTCTCAGGAAACTGTTGTACAGCCTGAGGACGCTGACGCTGAGGCAAATCGGGTGAAAGCTGGGACAGATCAATTATTTGAAAAGGGCGTTGAGCAACACCAGGCACGCGAATTTAAGGTGGCGCTGCAAACTTTTCAGCAGGCGTTGATAGACTACCGGCAGGCTCAAGATCTTCAAGGAGAAGGGAAATCGCTGAATAACTTGGGGCTGGTTTACTATGCGCTAGGCAACTACGCTGAGGCGATCGCCCACTCAGAGCTTAGCCTAGCGATCGCCCGCCAAATTGCAGACCGCCGCACGGAGCGTCAAGCATTAGGCAACCTGGGGAATGCTTACCGGCATCTCAACGACCATGTAAAGGCAATTGACTGCAAGCAGCAAAGTCTGAATGTCTCCCGAGAAATTCGAGATCAGCGGGGCGAAATGGCTGCGCTGAACAATTTGGGCATGGCTTACAAGGCAATTGGCGACCGTCAAACGGCGATCGCTTACTATGAGCAAAGCTTGACCCTGGCGCAAGTATTGCAGGATCGTCAAGTTGAAGCACAGGTGTTGCGAAACCTGGGAAACGCTTATCACTCCCTGGCAAACTACGCTAAGACAGTTGAATACTACGAACGGCTGCTGACGATTATTCGCCGTTCTGGAGATCTACAGGTCGAATCACAGATTCTAAAGAATCTAGCGAGTGTTTGCTTTACATTAGGCGACCATCGCAAAGCCATTACTTATCATCAGCAGCGGTTAGCGATTGCCCGTGCCCTGCAGGACCACCAAAATGAAGAACAGGCGCTAGAAAGCCTGGGCGTGATCTATGAAGCGATGGGCGATCCGGGTCGGGCAATTGAGTACTACGAGCAACGGCTCATACTTGCCAAAACGACCTGCGATCAAAAGCTAGAGAAGCAAGCGATCGCTACCCTTAAAACTGCTTACTGTGCGCTCGGTGACTATGTTAGAGCAAGCTTGTATTAAGCTATTAAGCTTTGTTTTCATTGCTTTGTTCACCTTCTTCTCTACATTCTGTCCTCTGATGGAAGACAGATCTTTAGAAGAACTGAGAGAGTAGTGTAGTAACTAAAGCACTCTAGAGCAATCTAGAACAAAATTATGGATATCATCCGACTAATTTTTGCAATTTTCTTACCTCCTCTGGGTGTGTTTTTACAGGTTGGTTTAACAGGGCAATTCTGGCTCAACATTCTCTTAACTTTACTGGGTTACATTCCAGGAGTTGTTCACGCAGTTTGGATCATTGCTAGAAGATAGGACTAACTTATCCTGTAACCCTCTGTAATTAAAAATGTCACTTGTAGAGATTGGTATATTGCTCTTAGTTGCAGCAATTTGTGGAGGAATTGGTCAATCTCTAGTTGGCTACACCGCCGGTGGCTGCTTGGCTTCCATTGTTGTTGGAATCATTGGCGCTTAGTTAGGTCTGTGGCTTGCCCGCGAACTGGGACTTCCTGTGCTGTTTGAGTTAAACGTTGGCGGACAGCCATTTTCTATTATCTGGTCTATTATCGGTTCAGCTATTTTTGCTGGCATTCTAGGATTATTTCGCAGAGCAACAGTGGGACGAAGTAGATATTAGCACCGCAAATCTACCCGTCAGCAAATGCTACCGCAGTTGAGAATAAGTAATTTGCGATCGCTGAAGTCTCTATCATCTCAACCTTACTTGTCCTCAACAACATAGCTGTTTTCGTTCAGGATGGATTAAGAGAAGGAAAAAGACCTGTTTTCTTTTCCCTTCTCTCCTCGCAAAAATTGAATTTGATGGTAACAAACTATGGAGCGAGATAGGTATAGCGGCTAAGGCTACGTTCGTAATTTTGTAGCAGCAGTTGTGACTCCTGAATCGTGATTTTCTTTTCTTGTAAAGCTTGCTCTGCCTGTTGGCGAATGCTTTCAATCAAGTCTTCGGAGTCGTACTGCACATAACCCAACACTTCGGTCATCGTGTCGCCTTTGACCACATGTTCGATTTGATAGCCTTTAGGTGAGAGGTGAATGTGAACGGTATTAGTGTCACCAAACAGGTTGTGCAGATTACCCATAATTTCCTGATATGCGCCGCCGAGAAACATGCCCAGGTAGTATGGCTCTCCGGGTTTAAGGGAATGAAGTTCCAGAACAGATTTTACGTCGCGCAGGTCGATGAACTGGTCGATTTTGCCGTCGCTGTCGCAGGTTAGGTCAGCCAGAGTTGCGCGTTCGGTAGGTTCTTCGTCAAGACGGTGAATTGGCATGATCGGAAATAGCTGATCGATCGCCCAACTATCTGGTGCAGACTGAAACACCGAGAGGTTGATGTAGTAGATCGAGGCCATGATTTTTTCTAGATCTTCCAAGTCGTCGGGCACATAGTCTTGCTGACGGGCGATCGCCAATATCTTCTGACAACAAGCCCAATACAACCGCTCTGCCCTTGCCCGCTCAGTCAAACTGAGGTAGCCAAACCCAAACAGACTAACTGCCTCTTCCTTAAACTGGGTTGCGTCGTGATACATCTCCTGATAGTTCTCAACCGTAATAGAACGGTAGGTTTCATACAGGTTGCGAATGATTAGATGCTCCCGCTCTTGCAGTGGTTCAGGTAGTTCTGACAGCACATCGCTGGTGCCCAGCACATCAAACACGAGAACCGATTGGTGAGAGGCGATCGCCCGTCCACTTTCACTAATCAACGTAGGAACGGGCAGGCTTCGCTCTGTACAGGCTTCTTTCACCTCTGCAACCACATCATTGGCGTAGTTTTGCATGTTGTAGTTTTTGGAAGCGTGAAAGTTCGTTTTGGAGCCGTCATAGTCCACCCCCAAACCGCCACCCACGTCAAGATATTGCATTGCTGCGCCCAGTTTCGCCAACTCTACATAGACTTGGCTAGCTTCACGCAGGGCATCCTTGACGACGCTAATGGAAGAAATCTGAGAACCAATGTGGAAGTGCAGAAGCTGTAGCGACCCTAGCATATCTGCGGCTCGAAGCTGGTCTACGGCGCTGATAATTTCAGGAATGGTTAAGCCAAACTTAGCGCGATCGCCTGCCGAGGTGCCCCAGCGCCCAATTCCCTTGGCGCTCAGCTTAGCCCGAACGCCCAAGATCGGCTGAATGCCTAACTTATGCTGCGCTTCGATCACCAGCTGCACTTCTTCGATCTGCTCCAGCACAATAATTGGCGTATGACCTAACCGCTGTGCCAGCATCGCCGTTTCAATGTATTCCCGGTCTTTATAGCCGTTGCAGATCAGCAGTGCGCCCGGTGTTTTGAGCGTTGCTAGAGCGATCATCAATTCAGGCTTTGATCCGGCTTCTAAGCCAAACTGATGGGGTCTGCCAAAGCGCACCAGGTCTTCGACTAAGTGGCGTTGCTGGTTACACTTGACGGGAAACACACCGCGATACACGCCAGGATAGTTGTATCGGGCGATCGCCTTACTAAAACAAGCATTCAGCCGCTCGATCCGGTCTTCAAGAATGTCAGAAAAGCGAATAAGCAGCGGTAAACCCAGATTTCGCAGCTTCAGCGCATTCACCAGTTCAAACAGGTCGAGGGAACCGCCGCGATCGCCCCTGGGGGAAACTGTAATATGTCCCGCTGCGTTGATCGAGAAATAGGGTTCACCCCAGCCCTGAATTCGATACAGTTCCTCACTGTCCTCAATGGTCCAGGTTTGAGGTCGAGTCGTCTCTAGCTGATTGGGTAAATCGAGCAACGACTTCTCTAACTCAACCTGGACTGCTTTTGGCTGAATCCCCATTTCGCATCCCCCGCAAATATTTGTTAAATAGCCAGTTTAGCGTATCGTTTCTATAAACGAGCTACATCCGTGAGCAGGCAAGGGTTTCAGTTAAATTACGTTTAAATCTTGGGTAAGAATACAAAGTTTGCACTTTACAAACGATCACATTTTTCTGAGCATAGAGAAGGTCTAAGACACAACATGTAGGAGCAGATCTGTGGAACGGACATTTTTGGCAATCAAACCGGATGGCGTTCAGCGTGGACTCATCGGTGAAATCATCCGCCGCTATGAAGCAAAAGGCTTTACGCTCGTAGGCTTAAAGCTGATGAACGTTAGCCGCGAACTGGCAGAAAAGCACTACGGTGTTCACAAGGAAAAGCCTTTCTTTCCCGGACTGGTTGAATTCATCACCTCTGGTCCCGTTGTCGCAATGGTGTGGGAAGGAGAAGGCGTAATTGCCTCAGCCCGTAAAATCATTGGTGCAACCAATCCGCTCAACGCAGAGCCAGGAACAATCCGGGGTGACTACGGCGTTAGCATCGGTCGCAACATCATTCACGGCTCTGATGCTCCGGAAACTGCCCAGAGCGAAATCGCGCTTTGGTTTACTTCAGAAGAACTGGCTAGCTGGCAACCCACAATCAATCCTTGGGTTTACGAATAAAAGTAGTACCAGTTCCAAGAATTTGGGTATGACTGGAAAGGCTCCCTACAACGCAGGGAGCCTTTCCATTTGTGCTTCTTTAGAGAACTGTACAAAAGTTCTATTCAGCAGAAACTTCCTGAGCTTCTTTTTCTGCTGCGATCGCCTCTACCGCCTCTACATTCATCTCAACCCCTAATCCAGCCTCTAAAAGTTCTTCAGACTGGCTTTCTTCAGGCTCAACTCGCTTGGAGAAGCCCCAAGCAAACAGTAGCGCAATCATAGTTACCATCAACCATTCGGGAGGCACAAGCTCGGGGTTAATTACTCTGGCTAATAACCGCAGCCCAACCAGGGCAACGGTTGTATATCCCGCATCTTCCAGGTGAACAAACTCGTCTAGCCAGCGAATAAACAGCCCTGCCATAAACCGCAGCGCGATTACGCCAACCGCCCCACCCGTTAGCACTAGCCAAGTTTCTCGGGAAATGGAGATTGCTGTCGTAACACTATCCAACGAAAACGCCAGGTCGGTAATAGCAATCATCGGAATGGCTTGCCAGAGCGAGGCAAAACGCGGACCGTGATGTTCCTTACCATCTTTATCGTCGTCTGAGCTGAAATACTGAAACACTAGCCACAGCAGATATGCAGCTCCCAGCAGCTCAAATTGCCAAAATTGAATCACCCAAGTTGCCGTCAGAATCAGAACAACTCTCAGTCCAAAGGCGATTACCAGACCAAAATTGAGGGCACGCCGCTGCATTTTCTCGCCTTCGAGTCCTTGAGCGATCGCAGCTAGAGCAATCGCATTATCAGCCGAAAGCACTGCTTCCAGCGCAATCAAAACGGGCAACAGCAGCAGGGTATCAACCCCAAAGTAGGGAGATAAATCTACCAGTTTGTCTAGCATTAATCAGTGATTTCTTAGTTCAAAAACCAACAAAATAGATGCTAAAAGCATCCATTTGAGGATAGCGATCCTCTCATTCAGCTTAACCTCATAATTCATATAATTTTCAAACCGGATAATTTGAAGGCAGTTTTGAGAAACCAGAGTTCTTAGCCATCCCTTAAAATAGAGAGATACCCTGTAGCGCAAGCCTGCAATACTGGAGAGTCTGTACCGCTATTATCATTGCCTTCCTGTAATGCACCACCTGATCGTTCAACTGCAAAGCCGCTATCCCACCAGTAGCCTCATCGCTGAACTGCTTACCGTCCATGACGGGAATTATGTGGTGCGAGCGCTAATTCAGCTTGGAGGAACAACCTTAGCGAGCGGCATGGCAGCAGCATCCAACATTGAAGCTGCTGAAGATCGGGCTAAGGTGAGAGCATTAGAAGCTTTGGGAATAGTGCCTACTCCAACAAATTTGCTTAACTCGCCGCTGCCTGTTGCTTCAGACAAGCCCCTTCAATCTTTAGCCTCGACAGATCTGACAGCTTCTACGGCACGGCTGTCGCAAGTCGGTTCAGGAGCGATCGCCCCTTCCCCACCTCTAGCACTTGCCACCCCCGCTTCATCTCCCCCAGCTTCCAAAACTGCTGCATTCCCCAATGCGACTGTCAGTCTAGAATCGGATACTGAATTTAGTACTGAATTCAACATCGATAATACAGAATTCTACCTGTCTAATCCTGACGAAGATGATTCAAACGATTACCCTTTGTCCGACCCCGGAATGCAGGAAGAATCTCTACAGACAAGCAGTTCCGCCTCTATTCCAAGCTCCAAATCTTCTCGTGCCAAAAAGAATGGTAAGACAAGCGCTGAACTTAAGCCCGTAGAACCTCTCGCTCCACTGCTCGATCAGCCATTCGACAACTCTGATGTGATTGCTCAAACTGACGTGGAGTTGAGACGCTTGGGTTGGGGCAGAGAGCAGGGACGTAAGCACCTTGAGCAAACGTATGGAAAGCGATCGCGCCAACAACTGACCGACGCAGAACTGCTCGACTTTCTCCACTACCTTGAGTCGCAGTCGTAGATCTTAAAAGCAAAAGCGCGGCAATGCCGCGCTTTTGCTTTTAAGCATGAATCAGCAAACCTAAGCATTCACGGGCTCAGGACGGCTACCGATCGCTCGCTTGTCAATGACCTGGTCAATTAAGCCATAGTCCATTGCCTCAGCCGCCGACATAAAGAAGTCGCGCTCGGTGTCCTGCTCAATCCGCTCTAGTGGCTGTCCGGTATGATCAGCCAGCCACTGGTTAAGCCTGCTCTTGTGATATAAGATCTCCCTTGCTTGAATTTCAATATCAGCCGCCTGTCCCTGAGCACCACCCAATGGTTGGTGAATCATAATGCGGGAATGGGGCAGGCTCATCCGCTTACCTTTTGCTCCAGCGCTAAGCAAGAAAGCACCCATGCTAGCGGCTAACCCTACACAGATTGTGCAAACGTCTGGACGAATGTGGTTCATCGTGTCAAAAATGCCCAAGCCCGCCATAACTGAGCCGCCCGGAGAGTTGATGTAGAGGTAAATGTCTTTCTCTGGGTCTTCCGCTTCGAGAAATAGCATCTGAGCCACAATCAGGTTTGCCAGGTCAGAATCAACCTGCTGTCCCAAAAAAACGATCCGCTCTCGCAACAGCCGAGAATAGATGTCAAAGGCGCGTTCGCCCCGACCAGATTGTTCAATAACGGTAGGAATCATGTAGCTCTCTTTTCCACAGAATCTTTTCTCATTGTAGTGATTCACCGTCGTTCAGTAGCTTGGGGTGCGGTAGTGATTCCTCGAATTCCACGACCAATCGCCCCTTCTTAAAACGTACTGTTAGCCTGATAACTCTCTTAGCTGCTTTGAGAATGCCTCTGAGCCGAGTCATCGGCATCAACCGACTCTTTGAGCAGGTTAACTAAAATCTCCTTTAGCTTCATGCGATGGATATAGGGCCAGCCTCCCTCAGCTTCCATGTCTTTTAGCAATGCATACAGCGCTTGACGATTGTCCGGCAAGGATTCTTGAAATAATCCATCGCGAATTTCGCGGTGCAGCGCTTCTAAAAGACGCAAGAGTGCTAGAAGCGATCGCCCATCTCCCTGGCAGCGATCTGCTTCTCGTAGAACAAAAGCGGCGATCGCCTCCAGCTCAGTTGTTTCTGCAGTTTGTTCCTTCTCCGTTCCTACAGACTTAATACTGCTTAGAACTGCCGTACCTGGAGAAGGTTCTTCTTCCTCAGTCATACCCTTTACTTCCCTAGACTCAGCCAACACCATACCCCAAATGCCCCACAAGATAGTACGGAGAAACGCAACTTCAAAGCAGATTTGGTTAGAACTTAACTTGAAACCGCTGAGTTCCACTGTTAATCCTGCAACTGTTCAAGAATATTGGATCTCTGCAAACTTGTATCGATTGAGCTAGCAGATGATGAACTGTAAACAGAATGAATGGGCGATCGCAAATTCTCAACATTGCTTCTTACGAATCATGAACTAAATGAAGCTTGATTAGTGGTTTTGGCAGAAATACATCCCTCTCAAAACAGCGATCAGGCTAATTTACAGATGATCCTTAGACTAGCTTAAGAAAAGGTGACAAGGTCTTGTAGAATTCAGTATGAGACTTAATCCGAGCGATTCCAGGCTGCTTCTAAGCATTTATTCCATCTGGTCAAGAGTTCGTTGAGTCTCTATTGGCGACAGCACCTTTTCCACACGCATAAGCAAACCTGGCGAAAGATTTCCCTCTTTGAGATGGCTTCAACTCACGCCTTCCCTGCTTGAATCGCCAAAACCTGCTCTCTCTTTAAGATGATACTGGCGGGATTTTTACATTTATATCGAGGTTGACCATGAGGTATCGCGCTTTAATCGTTGCATTCCTGGCAGTTTGCCTGGGATTTTTGACAGCTTGTAGCGAAGGCCCATCCGCTGCAAGCGGCCCGCTCACTTACGATCAGATCCGAGGCACTGGTCTTGCTAACTCCTGCCCTCAACTCGGAGAAACCAGCCGAGGATCTATTCCTATCACCCCTGATCAAACTTTTTCCTTGACAGGTCTTTGCTTGGAGCCAACCAGCTTTTTTGTGAAGGAAGAGCCTATCAACAAGCGGCAATCGGCAGCATTCATCGCAGGCAAACCCCTGACCCGCTATACCTCCACGATCGATCAGGTTAGCGGTGAGCTAAAAGTTCAATCTGATGGCAGCTTGAAGTTCGTCGAAGATGATGGATTTGACTTCCAGGCTATTACCGTTCAGCTACCGGGTGGAGAACAAATTCCTTTCCTCTTTAGCATCAAAGGTTTGGTAGCGCAAAGCCAGTCTGGACTGCAAAGCATCAACACGTCTACAGACTTTGAAGGCACATTTAAAGTTCCTTCATACCGCACCTCTAACTTCTTAGATCCTAAAGGTCGGGGTCTTGCTACTGGCTATGACACCGCAGTCGCTTTGCCCAGCCGAGGCGACAGCGAAGAACTGCTGCGTGAAAACATCAAGAGCTTTGACATGGGACAGGGCAGCATTTCTTTACAAGTTGCCAAAGTTGACAACGTGTCAGGTGAAGTTGCAGGTACCTTTGAGAGCGTTCAACCCTCCGACACCGACATGGGAACAGCAGCTCCTGTAGACGTAAAGATTCGAGGACTGTTCTACGCTCGGATTGAGCCTGCTCAAGCTTAAACTCAGCAGAGTCATCGAGTTCATCGGCTTCAGCATTGTTATCTGTTCGAAATTACGGATACTTAAAGGGGGAAGTTTCCCCCTTTTTTGTTCTCATCCAGGAACTCCCTGGTTTAAGCCAAGTTCAGTTAAGCCAGGTTCAGTAATAATGCCGTTGTTTCAAACCTTGCCGACCGAATAGGTTTGATCTATCCCTAAAAGCGACCAAATCCTAAATAACGTGAGTTCGGGTTAAGCTAAACGCTGCAAGGTTTGGTATAAAAGGCTTTAGGCAAAGGGTATTGCTGTAGGCTCTTCTCAATAAGGTTGTTTATTGAGAAAAATTGCATCTGTGGACCTTGCTGACAATAGCTTGATTCACTGCAACGAAATGAGGTACGAAAAATCAGGGGTTCTGACGATTTCTTATCCCGAACTCACGTTAAATACTTCAGGAGCCTCAACCCTCCGCTTTCATTTAGGTTTTATTGATTTTTAAGTCTATTGCGGGTACCGTAGCAGTTTAGAGCCAGCCTCGAGTACCTTGATTAAATTGTTGATGTATTAGCCCTGTCAAGGACTTGCCTTATGTGACATCAGTCCTTAAGCTGTTTTGACATCGGGGAACCTATACAGACTTCTGTGAAGTAACGTGCTCTACCTACCTGAATCTCGTCATGTCTACCATCGTCATAAACGAATTGAAAAGTGAGAGTTTGCATCTGTTGCGGGAATATCAGAAGTCTCCTTCTGCGGACATCCGTAATCAGTTAGTACAACTTAATTTTGGATTGGTCAGGAAGGAAGCTCACCATTGGATTAACCAATGTACGGAAAGCTACGAAGATTTACTGCAGGTGGGCAGTCTGGGGCTGATTCGAGCAATTGAACGGTTCGATATGTCCAAAGGTCATGCCTTTAGCTCTTTCGCGATTCCTTATATTCGCGGCGAAATCCAGCACTACCTGCGGGATAAGGGTTCACCGATTCGGATTCCTAGACGCTGGCAAGCTCTGCAGCATCAAGCAACCTGCGTAAACAGGGAGTTGCAGGCAAAGCTGCACCGGCAGCCAACCGATAGTGAAGTGGCGCTCGCCCTCCAAATTCCCCTATCAGAATGGCAAGAAATCAGACTAGCCTGCCGCAATCGAGCTCCGCTTAGCTTGGATGCTCCCATGCGAGACGAGGACGAAGGTTCCACCTGTCTAGGTGAAATCATTCCTGACCCGCGATATAAAAGCTTCCAGCTTGCTCAAGAAGACCAAATTCGATTACAACAAGCTCTAATTCAGCTAGAAAAGCGCACTCGCGAAGTTCTGGAATTTGTGTTCCTGCATGACTTGACTCAAAAAGAAACAGCTGAACGGCTGGGTATCAGCGCTGTCACTGTTTCCCGCCGAGTTAAGAAGGGTCTGAAGCTATTAAAGAACTCAATGCTAGGTCTGCCTTCTGAAGTAGATGAGGCTGAATAAACGTTAACCGGCAAGTTCTTTACGCTTTAGGCACAAGTTCTGATCAGATCAATAGAGAGCCAAGGTTTGGGTAGGTGCAATGCGTCTACCCTAATTTTTGTTTGGGAGGATGTCTGAAAAGCTTCAACTTGTCCGGGAGATTTAATACGTGCTTGCCCAGTGTCTCGCCCATACGCAAGGCATGAGCTACTCCTCATACCAAATTGGCGGTAGCGGTGGGGGCGAATCATGCGGTTACAACCCTTGCAACTGAAGCACAGTTCTTTTGCCGAATGCTTCGCCTATTCAACCAATAGTGCTTCTTTACGAAACGGATTCTGCATCAGACATCCTCTAAAGTGTCCTGCCAGGAGTAGCCCTCTTTTAGAGAAACGGTATTAAACGATTTAATAATCATCTAGGCTAAAGTCCTGGGCATGGCGTGAGCTAAGAGCCTCAGAGCCAAAGGGAAGAGTGTAAATGAGCAATTTGGTAATTAGAGTTGTTTCCCATGCAGCGGAGAAATTCCTGATTCAGGCTATTCGCTACCAGGTGTTTCAGGTTGAGCAGGGAGTTGATACAGTGCTCGAATTTGACGGACAGGATGAAGCCGCCATTCACCTGCTAGCACATTTAAATGATGAGCCAGTTGGAACGGCTAGAATCCGTTTGCTTAGCGACCAACTTGCCAAGATTGAGCGAGTTGCAGTGCTATCAAACTGTCGTGGACAGGGTGTTGGGAAGCGACTGATGGAAGAAGCAATTGTCTTTTTAAATACAAAAAACATCCCTGAAATTAAAGTTAACGCTCAGCTTTATGTCAAAGACTTCTATCAGAAGCTTGGCTTTGAGCAGCGGGGTGAAGTGTTTGAAGAGGCAGGTATCCTTCATATAGAAATGAGGTTGCGATCGCTGTAAAGTCCGGCAATCCAAAAATAGTGTTTTGCATCACTTTTCCTCTTAAACCTAAGACTTAAAGTATCAGCTCAAGCCTTAATTATTCAAGAGGGGAAGCGAGTTTGGATGAGGAAAGGCTTGATCCCCAAGCCCAACTGACCTATTTTCCCTCGTTTTTAAGCTATTCCTAGAGAGTTAGCTAAACTCAGAACCGAATTACATCTCTAAACATTCGTTAACTTACTGAGCAGAGGTATATCCGCTTTGGACAAGGGATGGTTATTAGCTCAAACCTGCTCTATAAACTTTTGTGTTGACTTGTTCCGTTCTGGAAAAGAGTGAATAGGCTAGTAGAAACAAGCCCCTCAACCACATAAATGTTTCTCAAGTTAGATTCCTTGTTTTGTAGTTAAGACGACAATTTGATTAGGGTCTTTCATTTAGCTTGAACCTATTTGCTGCTCATCTTACTATCAGCAACTCCGCTTTTTTTAAGAATCGTGTTCCCAGACCGAATGATTAAGAAGTTTATCCTCACTTTGAACTCCCTTTAAAATATTATGAACACCTGCCCTTGCTGCTCTGAACAGTTGCTTCGTCACGCTCGCCACAATAGCATTTATTGGTTTTGCTCTCATTGCTGGCAAGAAATGCCTAATTTTTCGTCGACGATCGCTACAAATCAGCAACAGGTTAAAAAGTTAGAACGTTTAGTCGATGCACTCGATTTGGTCTGTCAGTAGTTTGTTAAGTAACAAAACCACTAGCAAATTTTGCGGAATTTGCTGGTAATTCAAATGCTGATAGTTGAAGGATTCTATCCTCTCCAGCGCTAAAAGCTATTTTTTAGGCTGTACAACTTTCACTTTTTTCAAAAAACATCCTTACAAAGAGGGTTTATTTATGACAATCTGTTATAAATAAACCCTCTTTTTTAGATTTAGACTTGTTTAAATAGACATATTTCTAGATGAGTTGTGCTATATATTACCCCATGCTTCAGTAAATCACTATTTGTTAGCTAAGTTGGGAGCTATTGAGGGATGAACTTACCTCTCGTCTTTGATATTGCTATCGGTTTAATTTTTATTTACTTAATCCTAAGCTTGTTAACTTCCGAAATTCAGGAACTTATTGCAACTCTATTGCAGTGGCGGGCTGAACATCTTAAAAAAGCAATTGATATTTTGTTAACTGGAGAGGTTGAAACCGGTTCAATCCAGCAAAGATTTGTTGATGACTTGTATAGCAGTCCTCCGCTTAAAGCGCTTAACCAGGAAGCTAAAGGGCGAATCGCTAGATCTTTTCGCAAGCTCAGCCATGCAACTGGTGACTTTTATCGGTCAGTTACGGGCGTACAAAACGTGTTTGGTAGTCAGCGAAGTGGTCCTTCTTACATTCCTTCCCAAGCCTTTGCTACAGCGCTTTTGCAAAAGCTTGATCTAGAGTTATTGAGTCAGAAAGTCAGTGAGTTGACGGTTCAAAAATTCAATAAAGATAAGCTGGAATTGGTGAAGCAGGTTTTGCAAGACCTCAGAAGTAGTCTTGGCGATGATTCTTTATTGGTTAGCGAACTTCAAGCTTTGGAAAGCGAACTTGCTGATATTTTTGAAAATTTTGCTAGAGGCAGAGTTGCTTTTACTACTGCAATTGACCAAATCGCTGAACAGATTAAGCAATTTGTTGATAATACAGAATTAAGTCTTTCAGATAATCACCACTGCCAGGAGATTATTCGTAGGCGTTTGCCCTATCTACGGCAGGCGATCGCACTTAAGCGGATGGAGCCTACCGTTTCTGAGGTTTTAGCGATTGTTTTAGATAAATCCAATCAGCAAAATCTGTCGCCTCAAATTGCTAGAATTATTGCCCGAATTCATGAGAAAAATCCGGAAATTCCAGAGCAATTACAGCGAAACTTGATTGCGCTAGCTCGACAGGCTCAGCTTAAAGCTGACGGCTTGCAGGCAGGAGTGCAGCAGTTAGAGCGGGAAGTTGGGACTTGGTTTGACTACTCGATGGAGAGATCGTCGGGAGTTTATAAGCGCAATTCAAAAGGAATTGCGATCGCCATCGGTTTCCTCGTTGCTACTATCAGTAATGCTGACACTTTTCACATTGTGAATCGGTTGTCTAAAGATTCAATTTTGCGATCGACCATCTCCAATGCAGCCGATCAACTGGTTGCTCAGCCGCTTCAAACTCCAGCCAGTTCGCCATTCGTATCAGAATCGGAACCTCCAATTTCTGAACCCAATGATGAATCTCAAGAATTTGAACCTGAAATAGAAGAAACATTGCCATCCGATTCTGCGAGCGAATTTCAGAATTCTGAACCGGAAACATTTGAGCCGCTGCCGCCCGATTTTTCTCTACCGGCTGAACCAGAAGCAGGTCAAGCTGCTAATGCTAATTCGGCTGAAGCTGTTCGCTTACGCAACATCAGAGATGCAGTGGATGGGGCGCTACAAGGATTATCTTTGCCGATTGGTTGGAATCAAGAAAATCTATACGCTCAGAATTTAGAAGGACAGTATTCGCTCATTCCATTCTTCCGAGTGCCATATCTTAGACGCATTCTTGGCTGGTTGGTCTCTGGAATTGCACTGTCAATGGGCGCGTCTTTTTGGTATGACCTGTTGAGTAAGGTCATGCGAGTGCGAAATTCGGGCAGGCGCAATGATGCTAACCCTACCAGCAGCGATGCTCCTGTTGAGGATTGAGTGGATGTAGACGTAAAGGCTAAAAGATAAAAACAAGCTGAATTTGCCAGTTTTGTTCTTGGCGGGAAATCTGAATTTGGCGAATGAATTCTCGAAAATAGAACCGTCGTTCTGCTTCTGATAGGTCTAGCCAGAACTGGGGAATGGAGACGGCTTGAGCGATCGCCCGCAAGTTAACAGGGGGAAATTGAGCTAGCTGAGCTTGCAGAGCTGAGATTTCTGTACGGATTTTGTAGGCTCTCAAATCAGCCGTTTCTACGTCTAAAACACCGCTTGTTACCAAGGGTTGTAACTGTTCCAGGACAGCCTGCTTTGCAGCAATTTGAGCTGAAACGCCTTGCTTGATTCGCTCCAAGTCTGGCATTTCTGCTCCGCTAACTGCACGAGGTAAATCTTCGCAAATTCGCTGAATCGTTTGCTCTAACACTTGTTGGTAGGGTAAAGCGCGACATTTAGGACGCTTTGGGCAGGCAATCGGTCGCAGATAGAGATATTCCTGCGATTTACGTACCGCTGTGACCCGAGTGACCGTCATCGCGGAGTTGCAAGCTGCACAAAACACCAGCCCTGCCAGCGATCGCGGCGCACTAGCAGAACGGGGAGACAAACGACGATTACGACGCAGCAGGCGATTGACCTGAGCTGCCTCTTCTCGCGACACGATCGCCGCATGGGTATCTGAGACGACCTCTCCGTTCTGATAGAGCAAATCACCACGATAGACCGAACTAGTAAGCCAACGTTTTCCTGTAGAAACCGAGATTTTTTTGCCGTATTTTTTTTCTAAATGTCGAACACTTCCTCTAAGCGAACCATAGAGCAAGAAGTTATCAAAAAACTCTTTGACAATGGGTGCAGTGCTGCGATCAACGATATAGCGATCCTTGCCGCGACGATAGCCGTAAGGTACTTTGCCCGGAGGTGGCAGAGCCTTGATCCGATTTCGAGCGTGACCTTTGCGAATGTAGCGACTGCGCTGGCTATCCTGAATTGAGCGCAGCAGTTTCAGCAAATCTGAACGGGTAAGCGGCTGATTGTCTGCGCCAACTTTTTCCTCCGTTGCAATTAGGTGAACACCTAAAGTTTCAAGTTCTGTCAGGCAATCGCCTACTGCCTGCACAGAGTCTCCTAATTCTTCTAACCGACGCACTAATAAATAGGTTTCTGAGGAATCGTTTGACTCTGACTGACAATCTTGAAGTAACTGTTGAAGCTGCTGGCGATCGCCCAGGTCTTGATAAATCCGATCGACTTCCCATCCCCAAATGGTCGCATCTGGTGCAGATTCTAATAAAGGATCGGTATAAGAGTAAGCGATTGTTTTCATAGTGATTAGCCCAATCCTTAATTCAGGATAGGTGATTAGCCAACCGGAACCGTGGGTGAAATGAAAGGAATCACTCGCATTCTGGAGAATGGCGTTGTCTCCAAATACATTCTGGGTGATTCAATGGCTCCCTGGTTTGGTGGATCGGCTGCCCTCAGCAGCAAGTTCATAGAACAGTTTCCAGAAGCAACTCAAACCTATGCTGAGGCATATCGTCGGGCAATTCAAGACATTCGAGATAACCCTGACGAAGCCCGTCAGTACTTGGTGGGATATACCGCAATTGAAGGAGATCTGGTGGAGAAAGTACCACTTGTGGGCTACACCCTGTATGACGAATTCACTCCAGAAGATGTGGCATATTTCCAAAAATTCTTTGATTTTATGACCGAAAAAACAGTCTTTTCGCGTGCGGTTGATGTGTCTGCGTTGTTGTACAAACCTATTTGATTCAGCATTTGAAGGGATTTAGACTTAGGAGACGTTTATGACGTTAGATTCCATAACTGAGCAGCGCATTGCTCCCCATGAACACTTTGTCTCAGTGCAGGGATTGTGTAAATCGTTCGGCGATTCCATCCTGTACGATGATTTCAACCTGGACTTAACGAATAACCAGTTGGTATCTGTGTTTGGACCCAACGGTTGCGGCAAATCAACGCTGATTAACATGATCAGCGGACTGATTCCCTTTAATGGAGGCGAAATCCGCATTCATGGTAAACCGATTCGGCGGGCACGGATTGGTTATGTGTTTCAAAACTATCGAGATGCAATGCTGCCCTGGCTAAGTGCTTACGAGAATATTGCTTATCCCTTACGGGTAAAAGGGGTGTCAGACAAAGAGTGCCGCGATCGCGTCGAGCGATTAATTAGCACTTTCAACATCCAACTCGATCTAAAGCGCTATCCCTACAGCTTTTCAGGTGGACAGCAACAGCTTATTTCAATCATGCGAGCATTAGTTGCTGATCCAGAAGTGTTGTTTCTAGATGAACCTTTTTCAGCACTGGATTTTGAAACCACACTGTTTGTGCGCGATAAGCTCCAGGAAATTTTCATGACCACCAAAATTCCTATGTTTATGGTGGTACACAACCTGGAAGAAGCAGTGTTTTTGGCAGACACCATCCTGCTGTTAAGTAAGCGTCCAACCC
The DNA here is from genome assembly GCF_014696015.1 of Oculatella sp. FACHB-28. Classification (NCBI taxonomy): domain Bacteria; kingdom Bacillati; phylum Cyanobacteriota; class Cyanophyceae; order Oculatellales; family Oculatellaceae; genus Oculatella; species Oculatella sp. FACHB-28. The sequence continues at coordinate 279,643 of NZ_JACJPJ010000045.1, forward strand.
GTCTGGTAGAGATGGTATCGTTTACCGCTCCCCGTCCTCGCACCTTTGAAACCCTTTCTTCTGCCGAATTTATCGAAGTCAGTCGTTACTGTTTAGAAATTTTTCGTCAGGAGATGCGGAAATGATTACAGCTCACGCCTCCAAGCGTCGTGTTCAATCCGTTTCGCGATTTCGCCACATCGATCAACTACTTCCCTTAGTGGGAGTGCTGGCACTCTTTATCATCTGGTGGCTGATTTCTGTTTCTGGATGGGTTAATCCGGTACTTTTACCAACACCCTGGACAACGATCGCCACCTTATTCCAGGCAATGTTTACAGGCAACATGGCGATCGACTTTGGCGCAACCGTACTGAGAACCTTTAGCGCTTTTCTCCTGGCTGCGCTAGTCGGCGTCCCGCTAGGAGTGGCATTAGGGAGTTCTGAAAAACTCTATCGCAGCGTCGAGTTTTTGATTGACTTTTTTCGCTCCATGCCTGCTAGCGCACTGATTCCCATGTTCATTTTGTTTTTTGGAGTGAGTGATTTCTCTAAAGTCGTGATTGCGGCGTTCGGCGCCCTGTTGCTGATTGTGTTTAACAGCGCCTATGGAGTCATTAATGCCAAGCAGTCCCGCATTTTAGCCGCCAAGGTAATGGGTGCAAACCGCTGGCGAGTGTTTACAGATGTCCTGCTGATGGAAAGTTTGCCTCAGACCTTTATTGGTTTACGCAGTGGCATTAGCATTTCTCTGGTGATCGTCATTGTTGCAGAGATGTTTATTGGAACGGAACAAGGGTTAGGCAAGCGGATTATTGATGCTCAGCAAGTTCTGAACGTGCAGGACATGTACGCTTCCATTTTGGTGACTGGATTGTTGGGGTACTTTCTAAACGTGCTGTTCTTACTGGTCGAAAAACGAGTCATTCACTGGAGTGGCAAGTAGTCCATTACCTGATGAGTTGACCAATTGCGGCTGGCTGCTCAATAAACTCAACTTAAACATATAGCGCATGGAAATTGCGGTAGAGATTGCAACTGCGCCAGGCATTACATCATTTGTCTACCGCTTAAAAAGTCCCTCAAGGAGAACAGTTCCATGCAGTTTTCTCACTATTTCAGCCTGTTTCAATCGATTCTTGCTCAAGGTTTCCAGATCGATTCAACGGCAGCCAGCGAAGAAGCTTTGGGGGATCGCCTCACCTATCGAGGTGTTTCCTACCGTCGCCCTGCGGCATCGACAAAAGATATATCATTTGCAGCCAACGGAACCTATCGTGGTAGCACCTGGATCTCTCAGTCCCAATCTTGGGTTCCAAACGCAATGGTGGTTTTGCGTGACAAGTCCAAGGTGCAACCCTTCCCAATAAGCAGAATTTATCTCGTTTCTTGCACAGACCAAGCTTACGTGAAATCACGCAATCGGGTGAGTCTTACTCTGAAATAAGAAAAATTCTTCTTAACTTAAGCAGTCCAATTTCATCCGAGTTTCTATCCCTTTGCTCGAAACCTTTTGGAAAATCAGGGCGTTGACGATTTTTCTGCTGCATCTGCTTAAGTTCTTGCTTAAAAGCCTAAACCCCGATTGTTTGGTATGGGTTTCAAAGGCACACTGAATTCAGTTTCAAGGATAGCTGAGCCGCAACACCGCCAATTCTAAACCTTGAACTAACCTCCAGCTAGCTCTTTTAGTTAGTCAGCCCTCTGAGGGTTTCCCTCCATCTCTCAATCAAGGAGTTCAAATCGTGCAGCTAGAATATCGTCACCAACCTACTTCGGAAAACATTTTTATCCCCGATCGCATCGGCACTTCAGACCTTCACTCAAAACTCATTTCAACTCACTATATCTCATCAAGAAAACCTAATTTAACCGCCCAGTGGATCGTTGAAGACGGAAAACTGGTCTGTAAGTGGATCGTGAATCAGCCCTGATACTGCTGAAATATCTCGTAGAGCAAGTAGGTGACTTAACTAAACGTCAAAAAAGTGCGGGTTGGGTATTACTCCAATGGCAATTTCACAGTTACAGTTGTTCCCTGTCCTTCCTCACTCTCGATCGCCCATTCTCCCCGGTGCAATTCAACACAGGTTTTCACTACTGCTAAACCTAATCCTGTACCAGCAACATCACCTACGTTGCTGCCACGAGAGAAGGCTTCTTGAATTTGGGCTTGCTCTACAACTGGAATACCAATACCGCGATCGCAAATTTCTATGATTGCGGTTTGGTAATCACAACGCAAAATCATCTGCACGGACAGATTGTTAGGGGAATACTTAGCGGCATTAAAAAGCAAGTTAGTGAGTAGCGATCGCACCATTTTTTTATCCCAGAACGCCTTCGTGTTTTGACAATGGCTAGTCAAGCTAACGCGTTGATGGATATTATCTTCTAGTTCCTCAAGAACTTGCTGACAAAAAGGTTCTACTTCTAATAGCTCTGGGTTAAACTCCAGTTTGCCGACTTCTGCCCGCGTTAACGTCAACAAATCCGTAATCTGTTGACTCATTCGTTTTGCAGTGAGATAAATACGCTGAATGTTGTTTTGTTTTTGAGCTTCGGACAATTCGTCGCGGTTCAGTTGTAACGACTCTGCCGACAGCAGAATGGTGCTGAGCGGCGTGCGAAGTTCATGCGATGCCATTGAAAAAAACCGCAGTTTCAGGTTGTTTAACATCTTTTCCTGAGTCAACTCACGATTTAAGTTACTCAAAAAAAGCACTAGGCTGGCAGTCAGCACCAGCCCCACAAAAAGGGTGGTAGGTGCGCCATAGTTCAGATTAAACGGATAATTACCAGATGGTGAAAAGATGACTTGCCATTGGCGTTGTCCGACCGTGAGGGTACGGCTACAGTGAGTGGCTGTGGAGCATAGAGAGTGGGATGGGCGATCGCGCTCATTGGTCATCACCTGCTGAACAACGGCATCATATCGTCCCAAAAACCGCTGGTCGGCACTGACATTCTGGTCATATAAAACAAAGTCAATTTCGTATCCCAAATCCTGGAGTGATTCTTCAACCACATTTGAGACTCGAAAAACACCGAGCAAAAATCCTTCAAACTGCTCACGTCGGCTGGATACATCAGGAACCGTAGCCGTTTGATATAACGGCAAAAAGACCAGAAAACCAAACTGATCGCGTTGTTCTTGCACCAAACGGATACGTCCCGTTGCGGTAATCTTTCCCTGAGCTCTGGCAAACTCTATAGCGACAGCACGAGCCGGATTAGAGTTCAAATCAAACCCAAATGCGGCTTCATTATTGGCGAACGGAACAACGTAAGTAACGGGAATGTAATAGGGGCGATCGCCTGCTCTAACGAGCCGATTGTCACTCGTCAACTCAGTAATTTGAAAGTTTGGATAGCCTTCTGCCTGGATCGTTCGTTCAAAAGCTAAACGATCTGCCTGCTGCACCAAGGGTGCCCACTCCAGCGCCTGAATGCCAGGATATGTGTTGAGCGATCGCGCCACATAGTTAGAAAACTCTTGCCGCTCAACTTGCCCTTGAGTGACGACGTAGTAATCTCCCAAAAACGCCAGCACATCGGTATAGCGATTCAGGCTCCGCTGCAAGGCTGTTGCTAAACTCTCGATCTGTCTTTGAAACCGAGTTTGCTGGTTAGAAACTTCCCATCGACCCACAAATAAAGCCGCGAGGATAGATAACCCTACCCCTACTCCTAGCGCCAGTCTTAAAACAACGGGGTGACTGACAGAAAGCTTAGCCATACAAATATCTGAGCACTAATTGAGCCTCAAACAGATCTAAAGCGATCCTGAAGCGTTCCATCGTTCAAAAGGCTACAGAAAGGTGAAGCAATCGTGCCGTTCTAGATAACGTGAGTTCGGGATAAGGAGGGGCGAAATAGATAGAGTTGAAAGTACCTAATTTTTAACTCATCTAACCGCCCCATGCTTAGTCTAGAATCCCTGTTCTGTCATGTCGATGA
>NZ_JACJPJ010000046.1:0-5663 GCF_014696015.1 Oculatella sp. FACHB-28
ACCTGTTTCAAACCTGATTATGAAACTGATGGCAAAAAATGCAGAGGATCGTTATCAAAGTGCCTGGGGTATCAAAGCAGATCTAGAGCGCTGTGCCCAACAACTGGCAGAAACGGGTCAGATTAACACCCTATCGTTGGGACTGCAAGATGTTTCCGAGCAGTTCCGCATTCCTCAAAAACTGTATGGGCGAGAAGCGGAGATCGAAGCATTATGGGTAGCGTTTGACAGAGTGACGGGGAATCGGGAATCGGGAGCCGGAAATCGGGAAAAACACCCTACACCCTCATGCAGTGAAATGATGCTGGTCTCTGGTTATTCTGGCATTGGCAAAACGGCATTGGTGCAGGAACTCCATAAACCGATCACCGCAAAGCACGGCTATTTTATCTCTGGCAAATTTGACCAATTTGGGCGCAATATTCCCTACAGCGCGATTGTCGATGCCCTGCAAAAGTTGGTGCAGCAACTCTTGGGCGAACCCAATGAACAGGTGGAAGTATGGCGATCGCGTCTACTCACTGCTTTGGGAAGTAATGGGCAAATCATCATTGATGTCATTCCCGAAGTTGAGTTCATTATTGGTAAGCAGCCACCTGTGCCCAAAGTTGGAGCAACAGAAGCACAGAATCGCTTCAATCTCACGTTTCAAAGGTTTGTGCGGGCGTTTTGTGCAAAAGAGCATCCCCTAGTCATTTTTTTAGACGATCTACAGTGGATCGATTCTGCGACGTTGAAGTTAATTGAACTCATCTTACTTGATGAGCAAATCCAGTATCTGTTTTTGATCGGAGCCTACCGAGATCATGAAGTGTCTCCAACGCATTCATTAATTTTGATGCTGGAGAGCTTGCGAAAGCAGGGAGCAGAGCTTCAAGAAATTACCCTGACTCCTTTAACGTTGGAACCGTTGACTCAACTGGTGGCTGAGACATTACATCGCAATCCTGATACTGATACCGTTCGTTCCTTAGCCCAAGCTGTGTCACGTAAAACCGAGGGCAACCCTTTCTTTGTGGGTGAATTTTTGAAGCTGCTGTATGGCGAAAACCTGTTGACCTTTGATGCCCAACAGTTGAGTTGGCAGTGGAACCTGGCTGAGATTGAAGCTCAAGATATCACCGATAATGTGGTGGAGTTACTGCTGCGTCAGTTGCAGAAATTGCCGGAAGCAACACAGCAAAATCTCTGCATCGCGGCTTGTGTCGGGGCTGAATTTGATTTAGAGACGTTGGCGTTTAGCGCAGAGCGCAACTCCGAAGGAACCGTTTGCGAAAAATCACCGAAAGCAATTTTCCAGGATCTACTAGCAGCAATACAAGCGGGATTAATTCAACCTCTGTCTGACTTGGACGAAGGTTTGTTGGTTCAAGAGTATAAGTTTCTGCACGATCGCGTGCAGCAAGCGGCTGATGCTTTGATTGATGAATCGCAGAAACAGGTTGTTCATCTTCAAATCGGTCGCAATTTGCTCGAAAAAACTTCACCAGAGCAACGATCCGATCGGTTGTTTGAAATCATTGATCATCTCAATCAGGGAATTGAGCTAGTCACTGCTCGAGCAGAACGAACTGAAATTGCTAGATTGAATTTAAGGGCAGGTCAGAAAGCAAAGGCAGCAACGGCTTATGAAGCAGCTTTTAAGTATTTCACGACAGGGATTCAACTCCTCAATTCAGAGAGTTGGCAGAGTGAGTATGATCTCACCTTAGCGTTGTACTCAGAAGCAGCAGAAGCGGCGTATCTCCAGGGTCGCTTTGATGAGATGGAACAGTTGGTAGAAGTGGTACTCGCTCGTGCCAAAACAGTGGTTGACAAAGTGCAGGTTTACGATAGCAGAATTCAAGGATATTTGTCACAGGGCAACCTGAAAGAAACACTCAAAACTGGATTGGAAGCGTTAAAGCTCTTGGGAATAGATTTAATAGAAAATCCAAGTCGGGCAGATATTCAAAGGGAATTGGAGTCAACGGCTGCATTACTCGCTGAACGAGAAATCGAAGACTTGAGTAATTTACCAGAGATTGCTGCACCAGAACCACTGGCAGCTATAACAATCCTATCGAATATAGGGTCTGCTGCATTTATAACGTTACCAGCACTGTGGATATTGATTATATGCAGAACGGTAAGTTTATCAATCACCTACGGTAATGCTATCTGGTCACCGATGTATTATGCTGCCTACGGATTTGTTCTATGTGGAGTTGTTCAAGACATTGAACTCGGCTATAAATTTGGTCAATTGGCTCTTACCTCGGCAGAACGATTGAATAACAAAAGAGGCAAGGCTAGAACCCTAAGGTTTTCGGGTACCCATATCATGCAATGGAAGGTGCATCTTAGGAACATAATACCAATGCTGGCTGATGCCTATCAAAGTGGAGTGGAAACTGGAGACTTTGAATGTGCTGGTTATGCTGCCTATAACGTATGCTATAACTCGTTTTCTGCTGGAGAGGAACTCACCCAACTGGAACAAAAAACAGCAACCTATAGCAAAGCGATTAATCAAATCAGACGGAAAAGCCCCTCGAATTGGCTTGCAATAGTGTGGCAGACCATTCTTAATTTGTTAGATAGGTCTGAGAATCCCAGTCGCTTAGTTGGTCGGGTGTGTGATGAAGAGGAGGCGTTATCACACGCTATTGCAGTTAAAGATAGAACTGTAATTCAAATAGTCTATTTACACAAAGTCATGTTGTGTTATCTATTTGAAGAACACCATCAAGCTGTACAGACTGCTGTTTTGGCAAGGCAACATTTTGAAGAGGTGTCAGCAATAATAAGTCTACCTGTATTCTGTTTCTATCATTCTATGGCGCTTTTGAGCCTATCGCTCGATGCTTCAAACTCTGAAAAAGTAGCTTGGCTAAACTGTGTTAATACCAACCAAGAAAAAATGCAGAAATGGGCAGAACACGCCCCAATGAATTATTTACATAAATTTTATCTAGTCGAGGCAGAGAAAGCGCGAGTCTTAGGGCAATTTTTTGAGGCTGAAGAGTTTTATGAACGAGCGATTCAAGGAGCCAGAGAAAATGAGTATATTCAGGAAGAAGCATTAGCTTATGAATTAGCGGCTAAACATTATCTAGCGCGAGGTCGAGAAAAATTTGCCCAGCTCTACATGAAAGAAGCACACTACTGCTATGAAAGATGGGGAGCGATGGCAAAAGTCAAAGATTTAGAAACTCGCTACCCGCAGTTCTTTTCTCAATCACCGGTTGTGACCTACACGCCAATCCATACAACTTCTAGAACTACTTCTGCTCGCTTAGACAGCGCGATCGATTTGGCTGCGGTAATGAAAGCAGCTCAAGCTCTTTCAGAAATCATCCATCTCGATCAATTGATCGCCACGTTAATGCAGGTGGTGATAGAAAATGCCGGAGCCGAAACAGGCGCTCTAGTGCTCCTAGAAGACGATCAACTCACTGTGGTGGCTCGGTGCAGTGGGAGTAGACAGTGCAACCTGGAAAAGATCGCTGTTACTGACTGTGCAACGATTCCTGTCCCCGTCATTTACTCAGTAGAACGTACTCAAGAAACTCTGGTGTTTGATGATGCAGTCAGCGAACCATCTTTTTTGACTGATCCTCATATTCAACACCAACAGACGCGATCGCTCCTTTGTATGCCAATTCTCAAGCAAAGTCAACTGATTGGCATCCTTTATTTGGAGAACAATCTTAGTACCGAAGTGTTTACCCGCGATCGCTTACAAGTCCTCAAACTTTTGATGGCTCAGGCAGCAATTTCACTAGAGAATGCTCGGTTATATGAACAGTTAGCAAACTATACCGAAACATTGGAAAGGAAGGTAGAAGAGCGAACTCAATCCCTACAAGCCTCTGAAGCAGAACTGCGGGCACTCGTTTCAGCCATTCCCGATCCGCTGTTTGTCCTTACTGCTGAAGGGCGACTGGTCGAAGCAGTCGAAGTGAAACCGAATCGGTTGTATCGACCTATTGAGGAGCAGATTGGTCAAACACTGCACCAGATTTTTGAAAAAGAACAATCCGATGAATTCCTGAGTTACATTCGGCAAGTACTGAGAACCCAACAAATGCTCACAGTTGAGTACAGCTTGCAGATAGCTGAACAAAAAGCCTGGTTTTCGGCTCGCATTGCTCCAATCGACTACGACCAGGTGATTTGGCTGGCACGAGATATTACGGCGCTGAAGCAAGCAGAAGAAGCCTCAATTTTAGAGGAGCGCAACCGCATGGCACGTGAGATACACGACACACTCGCTCAGTCCTTTACAGGCATTCTGGCTCAGGTGGGAGCGGCAAAACAGGTGCTCACGGATGATGTAGAAGCAACTGGGGCACATCTAGACCTGATCAAAGAATTGGCGCGAACTGGACTGGTTGAAGCACGGCGATCGGTCGTCGCGCTCCGTCCTCAGCTTTTGGAGGAAGGCAATTTACAGAGCGCTCTCCATCGTCTCGTCGCTCAAATCAGAGCGGCTGCAAACGATACTACTTTGTATTATGAGGTCAAGGGGACAGCGTATGCTCTCCCCACTGAAGTCGAGAATAACCTACTGCGGATGGGGCAGGAAGCATTAACCAATGCGATCAAATACGCCAATGCTGACGAAATTCGAGTGGAGCTAGCCTACGATCGCGACCAGGTTTGCTTGCGCGTGAGAGACAATGGGCAGGGCTTTGGGGTTGGAAGCATCCCGTCCTCTAAGGGTTTTGGCTTACTCGGCATGAGCGAACGGGCAGAGCGCATCGGCGCACAACTGACGATTCGGAGTCAACCTGGGCAGGGAACAGAGATTATCGTAGTCGTTGGGGTGTAGGATGAAATGACTAATCCACATCTCACACCCCACACCCCACACCCCCAATTCGAGTTCTGATTGCGGACGATCATGCTATTTTTCGACAAGGATTAGCCACGATTATTAACCGTGACCCAGAGATGCAAGTGATTGCCCAAGCCGAGAATGGGGAACAAGCGATCGCGTTATTTGAGGAACACCAACCGGATATCACACTGATGGATCTGCGAATGCCGGAAGTGGAAGGAGTTGCCGCCATCGGTGCAATTTGTGCTGCTGCTAAATCCGCTCGGATTATTGTACTGACCACGTATGATAGTGACGAAGATATTTATCGGGGATTGCAGGCAGGCGCAAAAGGATATCTGTTGAAAGAAACTGAACCGGACGAGCTTCTGAATGCGATTCGTACCATTCATCGGGGTCAGCAGTATATTCCGCCCGATGTGGGAGCAAAGTTGGTACAGCGCCTCAGCAATCCAGAACTGAGTGAACGAGAACTAGCAGTACTCCGCTCACTCGCACAGGGGATGAGTAATGCCGATATTACGACTGCTTTGAGCATCGGTGAAGGCACGGTCAAATCTCATGTCAATCGGATTTTGAATAAGTTAGATGTGAGCGATCGCACCCAAGCGGTGATTGTTGCTGTGAAACGCGGCATCGTGAGTTTGTAGGGTGTACTTTCGATCGAGTTGAGAGTCTAACTTAAGTTAGAGCCGGCCTTCTACTTTGCGATCGCAAAGTTACTCGAAACTGTCAGATCTGGGTACTCAGATCACCGCTTTTTTCATCACCTCTTATCATCAGAAGCTTCCTCTTTCCCATTTGCGATTAGATGGCTTGAAATAAATCTTTCAATTCA